>DASSVA010000159.1:0-3275 GCA_035706385.1 Solimonas sp.
GCCGTCGCTCGCCGAATTCCACCGCGACTTCGGCCTGACGCGCGCGCGCCTCGCGAAACTCAAGCCGGAGACCATCGTCATGCACCCGGGCCCGATCAATCGCGGCGTCGAGATCGGCGGCGACGTCGCCTACGGGCCGCAATCGCTGATCCTGCAGCAGGTCAGCCACGGCATCGCCGTGCGCATGGCGGTGATGTCGATGATCCTCGGCGAACCGGCAGCCGCCCGGCCGGCCGCGCGCCGGAGCCGCCGATGAGCCGCAAGCCGCGGGAATGGCCGGCGGCGCGTGCGCTGCCGGCGCCGGGCACGCCGCCGCGCTCGCTTTTGATTCGCGGTGCGCGCGTGCTCGATCCGGCGAGCGGCTTCGACGGCATCGCCCACGTCGGTATCCGCGACGGCCTGATCAGCAGCATCGACACGAAACCGCCGAAAGCCGCGTTCGAACAGACGATCGACGGCAAAAACCGGTGGCTGATGCCCGGCATCGTCGACCTGTGCGCACGCTTCCGCGAGCCGGGCCAGACGCACAAGGCCAGTTTCGCGAGCGAAACACCGGCCGCGCAGGCCGGCGGCATCACGACCGTGGTGCTGCCGCCGGACAGCCGGCCGGTGATCGATTCGCCGGCGGCGCTGTTGCGCGTGCAGCGCATCGCCGCGCAGGTCGGCGGCCTCGACGTGCGCGTGCTCGGCGCGCTGACCCAGGATCTCGGCGGCGAAGCGCTCGCCGAGCTGTCGGCACTGCGCAGCGCCGGCGCGGTCGGCGCGAGCCAGGCGCTGCAGCCGATCCGCGACATGCTGGTCGCGCGGCGCGCGCTCGAATACGCGCACGGACTCGGCATGACGGTGCACGTGTTCGCGCAGAACGCGGCGCTCGCCGCCGGCGGCTGCGCGCACGAAAGCGCGGTCGCGACGCGCCTCGGCCTGCCGGCGATTCCGGTCGCTGCCGAAGTCTCCGGCATCCGCTTCTGGATTTCGCTGGTCGAAGACACCGGCGCGCGCATCCATTTCTGCCGGCTGTCGACCGCGCGTGGCGCCGAGCTGGTCGCGCTGGCGCGCCAGCGCGGCTTGCCGGTGACCGCCGACGTCGCCGCGCACCAGCTGTTCCTGACCGACGCCGACATCGACGGCTTCAATGCGCTCTGCCACGTCATGCCGCCGCTGCGCAGTCGCGAGGATCGCGACGCGCTGCGCCAGGCGGTCGCCGACGGCGTGATCGGTGCGATCTGCTCGGATCACCAGCCGCACGAGGCCGACGCCAAGATCAATCCGTTCCCGATGACCGAACCCGGCATCTCGGCGCTCGAAACCCTGCTGCCGCTGACGCTGGCGCTGGTCCACGACGGCGTGCTGTCCGCGCTCGATGCCGCGGCGCGGCTGACGCTGGGTCCGGCGCGGATCGCCGGCATCGATGCCGGCCGGCTCGCGGTCGGCGCCGCCGCCGATCTGGTGCTGGTCGATCCGGCGCAGGCCTGGACGCTGCGTGCCGACTATCTGCGCAGCGCCGGCCGTCACACGCCGTTCGACGGCTGCGCGTTCACCGGCTGCGCGACGACGACGCTGTACCGCGGCGAGCCGGTATTCGTGCGTTAGCAGCCATTCCCTCGCCGCGCGATGCACGGTATAAACTGACGAAGACGCCCGCGGGGGGCGCAGGAGAACGTATGGCGCGGGTCATGATCGTGGACGATTCACCGACGGATGTCCTGAATCTCAAAGGCATCCTGCAGAAGGCCGGACACGAGGTCATCGAATCGACTTCCGGTCAGGATGCGCTGACGCGCGTCAAGAGCGAGAAGCCGGACGTCGTGATCATGGACGTCGTGATGCCGGGCGTGAACGGCTTCCAGGCGACGCGCACCCTGTCCAAGGATCCGGGCACCGCGCACATTCCGGTCATCGTCGTGAGCAGCAAGAACCAGGAAACCGATCGCGTCTGGGCGCTGCGCCAGGGTGCACGGGAATACCTGGTCAAGCCGGTCAAGGAAAGCGACCTGCTCGCGAAGATCAATACCGTGCTCGGCGCCTGACGCCGGACACACCGTCCCAGGGGAGGACATATGGCGGAACCATCCGCATCGGCACGCTCGCTCGGCACCCGGCGCGAGACCCTGTTGTTCGTCAGCGCCATCGTTCTGTTCATCGTCGCGCTGGTCGGCTTCTTCCTGTCGCAGAGCACCAAGGGCCGCGAAGAGACCTGGGTGCAGCAGGCGCACGCGCTGTCGACCAACCTCGGCGACATCAGCAAGGTCGGCGACCAGGCCGCGCGCGGCAGCCAGCCGGATTTCCTGTTGCTGGCGGCACGCTCCGAGGACATCGACGCGATCGTGCAGGGTCTCGCGCACGGTGACCGCGATGCCGGCGTCAGCCCGGTGCCCAAGGCCGTCGCCAGCGAACTGGCGGCGACCGACGCCGCGTGGAAGTCGATGCAGCAGGCGACGAAAACGATCCTCAAGGCCGAGGATCCGTACGGCAAGACGGCGATGGCGACGGCTGCGATCGTCGACGCCATTCACCCGGCCGACCCCGACAGGAAGGGCTTGTCTGAGCTGTATCAGCAGGCCGCGAAGCGGCTCAGCCGCAGCGGCTCGGCCGAGCAGATCGCGCGCGCGGTGCAGCAGGTCGTGCGTCTCGAACGGATCACCAGCGAAGCGCGCCGCGTGCTCAACGAAGGCCGCGACGCGCAACAGCACGCCGATGCGCTGGTCGCCGAACTGCAGGGTTTCAACGCCGACAACGAGGCGCTGATCACCGACGGCGCGACCGCCGCCGCCGCGCGCGAGGCGCAGGACCAGTTCAGCAATCTCGGCAGCGCGGTCGCCGACATCAAGGCGTCGGCGCCGGCCGTCGCGCAGATGCAGATCGCCGCGGCCGAACTCAAGGGCCGCGCCGCGAACGTCATTTCGACGGCGTCGGAACTCGAACAGCGGCTGATCGACACCCGCACCCGGCAGCTGATCCTGCCGATCGTCGTCTACGTCGCCGGCGCGCTCGCGATCGTCGCGCTGATCGCGTTCGGCGTGCTGATGGTGCTCGCGACGCGCGCGCGCCTGGCGCGCGCCGAAGAGCGCGACACGCGCCAGCAGCAGGCGATTCTGTCGCTGCTCGACGAAATCACCAATCTCGCCGACGGCGATCTGACCGTCGACGTGACGGTGACCGAGGACTTCACCGGCGCGATCGCCGACTCGATCAACTACACCGTGCAGAACATGCGCAACCTGGTCGGCACGATCACGTCGACCTCGGACGACGTCGCCAAGGCGGCCTCGGGCACG
>DASSVA010000160.1:0-6598 GCA_035706385.1 Solimonas sp.
GGCAATTCGCGTCGCCGGCGATCGTGCAGTTCGGCACCACCGCGTCGCCGCGCACTTCGAGCATCAGCAACGGATGCCGCGCACGCGCGGCGGCGGCGAAGTTCAGCGGATCGGCGGCGTCGACGACGGTCTGCGCGAAGCGCAGGAAGGTCTCGTAATTGTCATTGCCTTCCATGATGTCGCCACCGCTGGCGTCGGCCAGACCGGCGGCGATGCGCGGACCGAACGCGGCGGAGCCGTCGAGCAGACGGGCGATGCCGCCGCCCGGCATCGCCAGCACGCCGGCGGCGCTGTCGGCGTCGACGCCGAGGAACGTCGCCATCGTGATCGCGCCGAGCGAATGGCCGACGTAGCGGATGTTCGCGCCGTCGAGCTTGATGCCGGTCGGCAGGTACTGGCCGGTCGGCGCGCCGTCGGCGATTTCCGGCGCGAGCACCAGCGTGCCGCCGACCGACTTCTGCACGGTCAGCAGATCGGAGACCGCCTGACGGATGTTGTCGCGGCTGGTCAACAGGCTGGACAGGTTGATGAAGTGCGTACCCGAGCTGTCGGCGATGCCGTCCGCCTTGTTCTCGCCGGTCTGGTTGTTCACCAGATCGAGATCGAACGTGCGTTCCGGCACGCCGGGCACGCGCGACGGATCATTCGGCGGCAGGCCGTGCAGCGGCAGGTCGATCGCGATCGTCGCGAAACCGGCGGCGGCGAGCGCCGGCGCGATCGCGATCATCTGCGTGCGGTTGCCGGTGATGCCGTGCTGGAAGATCACGACTGGCCAGCCGTTCGCCGGCATGGTCTTGCCGCTCGCGGCATTCGGGATCGTCACCAGCACCGGAATCGTCTGTTCGCTGCGTTCCTTGGGCAGCGGATAGCAGGTCGTCGTGCTGGCGCTCGGCGCGAGCGCCGCGCACGGCGCACCAACCGGCGCGAGCGTGCCGGACGGCGCCGGCTTGTCGGTGTCGGCCTGCCAGTAATCGGTCAGCGGCGCGATCGGGTTCGCCTCGCTCGGCGCGCCGAGGTAATACGGCACGGTCATCGAGCCGGCATAGACGTCGGCGACCGGCGGCAGTTGCCCGCCCGAGGCGGTGCCGGTGTTCAGCCCCGAATTGACGACGGCGATCTGGCGCGCCGTCGCCTGCTCGCCCATCGCGGTCAGCGTCGCGGTCGCGTTCTGCGTCGTGAACGGCCAGGCGATGACGACGTGCTCGCGCGCGATGCCCTTGGCGGCGAGGCCGTCGAACATCGGCGCGAACTGCTGGCGGATGCCTTCGAGCGTCGCGCGCTGCGTATCGTTCAGCAGCGACAGCGCCGATTCGGTCTGTTCGGAAACCGGCGTCGTCGAACGCACGACGCGGAACAGGTCGGCCGCTTCGGCCGGCGTGCCGTCGGTCGAACGCACCTGATCGGTGACGACGACGATGTATTGCGTCGCCGGCTTGAACGGCTTCAGCGGCTCGATCAGCATCCGTGTGCGCAGCTTGTTCAGCGGCAGGCCGGTGTCCGGATCGATCGCCTGCGAATTCTGCACGCGGTAGTCGACGCCCGGCACCAGCGGCGTCAGCGTCGAGGCGTCGATCACCAGCACGCCCGGCAGATGCGTCGTCGCATCGATGTCGAGCGCGTGATCGACGTCGACGTGGCCGATGAAGTCGGTGAACAGCGACGCGGTCGTCGAGAAGCCGTCGAGCTTGTTCGCGGCGGTGACGAACGGCACCGCGTCGTCGGCCGCGCCGTTTGGAATGTTCAGCGTGCCGTCGGTCGTGCCGTTGAACAGGCCGTCGAACGGAAACGGAATGACGGCGCTGGCCGCGACCGGATCGAACAGCGAATACGCATTCGCGTCGCTGCCCTGCAGGCCACTGTCGTCATCGTGATTGCCGCCGCAGGCGGCGAGCCCCACTGCCAGCAGCAGCGGCGCGATCTTGAACGGGGACATTCGCAACTCCTTCGTTTTCTTTCTGGGTGTGCCGGCGCACGCCGGCCAGACGCCGGGGGACGCCTGATCAGTTCGAAAGGAATTATGGAGACGGCCGTCGCCGACATGAGACCGCGGGCCACGCGCATTGCTACCGCTCGTCGGACGATGCGCGGGGCCGTTCGCGCGGCCGCGAATGCGACGCTTTACCGGATGTCGGCGTGCCCGGCCTCGGCGAGCGTTTCGAGCAGCGGTGCGCGCCACGCGTCGCCGCGCACCAGCAGCGTCAGCGGCATGCGGCGGCGCGCGATGTCGTCGAGCGACAGCGCCATTTCGGCGCGCACCGCGTGCACCGCCTCGGCGTGCACGAACGGCGCGTCGGCGTGAATGCGCTTCGCGAGTCGCGGGTGTTCCGCGATCAGCGCGGCGATCGCCTCGACGTCGCTGCCGTGGCGCAGCGTCAGCCAGCGCGCCGCTTCGAGATCGACGCCGTGCGCTGCGAGCATCGCGATCGCCTGCGCCTGCCAAGGCTCGAAGCTGCCTTGCGGCGCGCCGGGCAGCGCGTGCTGGTGCGTCGTCGACGCCGGCGCGCGACGGCCGAGTTCGTCGAACACGGCGTCGACGATGCCGATGCTGTCGTGGCGCGAGGTCGTGTATTTGCCGCCGATGTGCATGATCAGTTTCGGCCGCGGCCGGCGCACCGCGAATTCGCGCGTCACTTCGGACAGCGACGCGGTGTCCTCGGCCTGCAGCATGCGCACGCCGGCGAAACGCGCGATGACGTCGTCGCGCGTCCAGTTCACGCCGGGCAGCCCGGAACGCACGCCGGCGAGCAGGTAATCGGTTTCCTCGTCGGTCGGCTGCGCGTGCGCCGGCGTCGCGACCGTCGATTCGGTCGTACCGACCAGCGTGCGGCCGTACCACGGAATGACGAAGAACACGCGGCCGTCGTTCGCGGTCAGCAGGAACGCATCAACGCAGCCGGCGATCGCCGGCAGCACGAGATGCGTGCCCTTGACGAGCTTGACCTTCGGCGCCGTCTCGCCGAGCAGCGCCGGTCCCCACGGTCCGGCGGCGTTGACGACGACCTTGGCGCGGATCGGGAAACGCGATTGCGCGATCTCGTCCTGCGCCTCGGCGCCGCAGACCGCGCCGCCCTGTTCGATGAAATGCAGCGCGGCGACGCGGTTCGCGCAGACCGCGCCGGCGCGCTGCGCGGCGGCGACCACCGCGAGCGTCATCCGCGCGTCGTCCTCCTGGCAATCGCCGTAGCGGAAACCGCCGAGCAGGCGCTGCGGATCGACGAACGGATAATCGGCGAGCAGTTGCCGCGCGCGGTAATGGCGGTGCGGCTGCACCGGCCGGCTGCCGAGCGCGAGCAGGTCGTAGACGACGAGCCCGGCCGAGACGAGGAACGGACTCGCGCGCGGGCCTTTCCACATCGGCAGGATGAAGTTCAGCGGCCGCACCAGATGCGGCGCGATGCGGTACAGCGTGCGGCGTTCGCGCAGCGCGTTGCGGACCAGGCCGAACTCGTAGTTTTCGAGATAGCGCAAACCGCCGTGGATCAGCTTGCTCGACGCCGACGAGGTGCCGCTGCCCCAGTCGCTCTTCTCGATCAGTGCGACCGACAGGCCGCGGCGCGCCGCGTCGTACGCGGTCCACGCGCCATAGATGCCACCGCCGACGACCAGCAGATCGAATTCGCGCGCGGCGAGTCCGGCGGTGTTGCGGATCAGCGGAAAGGCGGCGGGCATGGCGAACATTCTCCGGCTATCCAGGACGAACACCGGCCGCCCGTCATTGCGAGAAGCCGGAGGCGACGAAGCAATCCAGTGGCACCACCCGATCCGACGGCGTCACTGGATTGCTTCCCACTCGCTTCGCTCGCGGTCGCAATGACGATCGAATGGAGCAAGCCTGCTATTTGTGAATCTTCTCGATGTCGAAATGGCCTTTCGGCTGGCGGTGCAGCCAGACGTAGGCCTGCGCGATCCGCTGCGGGTCGAAACGCGTGCCGGTCTGGATGAAGCCGTGCACGGTGACGGTCGCGACGTGCACGCCGTGCGTGCCGAGTTCCTGCGCGAGCGTGTAGGTCAGCGAACGCAGCGCCGCCTTGCCGAGCGACAGCGACGCGTATTTCATCGCCGGTTCGTACGCGAAGCCGCCGCCGGTGAACAGGATCGTGCCTTTGCGCGCCTTGACCATCGCCGGCGCAACCTGCTGCGCGGCGACCAGCGCGCCGGCGACGTTGACGCGGAACTCCTCGACCAGCCGCTCGACCGGCACCTGCGTCGGCGCGTCGAGCACGGTCGCCGCGGCGTTGTAGATCAGCACCTGCGGATCGCCGAAATCGGCGCGCGCGATGTCGAGACCCTGTTTCAGCGAAATCTCGTCGCCGGCGTCGGCGGCATACGCGGTCACGCAGCGACCGGTCTTGCGCGTCAGCTCGGCGCACAGATCGCGCAGCTTCGACGGACCGCGCGCGAGCAGCGCGATGTCATGGCCTTCGCCGGCGAACGCTTCGGCGAGCGCCGCGCCGATGCCGGGTCCGGCGCCGACGATGAAGCAGACCGGGCGGCCGATCTTCGCCTTGCGGCGCGGGGCGGAACTGCGTGCGGACATGCGGACCCTGTCTCGATTTGCGGATGTGTGCATATCATAAGCATCCCTTCCGCCGACCGGCTTGCCCGAACGCCACCGCCGGCACTGCTGTTAAAGTGCCGGCGCCCTGAACCACCCGCTTCGTCCATGAACGACTCGCATCATCTGCTCGGCCAGCTGAAGATCGACCGCGGCGCGGAAACCGTCACGCCGCGCTCGAACGGGCCACGGATCGCCGCCGCGATCGTGCTGCTGGTGCTGATCGTCGGCGCGGTCCTGTATTTCATGCGCGACAGCGGCGTGCCGGTGCAGACCGCGACCGCCGCGCCGCTCGCCGCCGGCAGCGGCGGCGCGGCGTCGATGCTCGATGCGTCCGGCTACGTCGTCGCGCGCCGGCAGGCGACGGTGTCGGCGAAGATCACCGGCAAGCTGCAGGATCTGTATATCGAGGAAGGCCAGAAAGTCGCCGAAGGCGACATCATGGCGCGGCTCGACGATTCCAACGCGAAAGCCGAGCTGCTGCAGGCCAGGGCCAATCTCGCCGCCGCGCAAGCCGCCGCCAGGAACATCAAGCCGATCTACGAACGTGACCGCAAACAGGCCGCCGCCGGCTTCATCAGTGCCGAGGCGCTCGACACCAGCAAGGCGAACTACGACGCCAAGCAATACGCGCTGCAGATCGCGCAGGCCAACGTCGCGGTCGCGCAGCGCAATCTCGACGACACCGTCGTGCGCGCGCCGTTCGGCGGCGTCATCACGACCAAGGCCGCGCAGCCGGGCGAGATCGTCTCGCCGATCTCCGCCGGCGGCGGCTTCACGCGCACCGGCATCGGTACGCTGGTCGACATGGATTCGCTGGAAGTCGAAGTCGACGTCAACGAGAACTTCATCAATCGCGTGCAGGCCGGACAGCCGGCCACGGTCACGCTCAACGCGTATCCGGACTGGAACATCCCGGCCGAAGTGATCGCCGTGATCCCGACCGCCGACCGCGCGAAGGCGACCGTCAAGGTGCGCGTCGGCTTCAAGGTCAAGGACGCGCGCATCCTGCCGGAGATGGGCGCGCGCGTGTCGTTTCTCGCCGCCCGCGATGCCGGCGACGCGAAAGCGTCCGCTGCCGCGCATGGCGGCGTCAGCGTTCCGGAAACCGCCGTGCAGCGCGAGAATCCGTCGGCGGCGACCGGCGTCGTCTACGTCGTCCACGGCGAGCGCGTCGAACGGCGCGCGGTGCAGCTCGGCGCGGCACCGGCCGCCGGCCAGCTCGGCGTGCTGGCGGGCCTGAACGCCGGCGACGAGCTCGCGATCGGCGATTTTTCGAAGCTGCACGACGGTGCCCGCGTCAAAATAGAAGCGCCGAAGTAAACGACGTTGCGGGAATGGGATTCACCGGACGCCGCACGAACCGGTGCCCGGCATCGCAGACATCTGATCGAGCACAGCGCGGGGAACGTTTTCATGAATGACATCGTCTCGCTGCACCACGTCGCCAAGCGCTACACGCGCGGCAAGGAATCCGTCGAAGTGCTGCACAGCCTCGATCTGACGATCGCGGCCGGCGATTTCGTCGCGCTGATGGGGCCGTCCGGTTCCGGCAAGACGACGCTGCTGAACCTGATCGGCGGACTCGACCGGCCCAGCGACGGCGAGGTCACGGTCGCCGGCGAACGCATCGACCGGCTGTCCGGCTCGGCGCTCGCGCGCTGGCGCGCGCGCCACGTCGGCTTCATCTTCCAGTTCTACAACCTGATGCCGATGCTCAGCGCGCAGGCCAACGTCGAACTGCCGCTGCTGCTGACCAGACTGAACGCGAAACAGCGGCGGCAGAACGCGCAGACCGCGCTGAAGATCGTCGGCCTCGACGACCGCGCCAGCCACAAGCCGAACGAGCTGTCCGGCGGCCAGCAGCAGCGCGTCGCGATCGCCCGCGCACTGGTCGCCGATCCGACGCTGCTGGTCTGCGACGAGCCGACCGGCGATCTCGACCGCAGGACCGCCGACGAAATCCTCGGCCTGCTGCAGATTCTCAACCGCGAGCACGGCAAGACCATCGTCATGGTCACGCACGATCCGAAGGCGGCGGAA
>DASSVA010000161.1:0-5380 GCA_035706385.1 Solimonas sp.
GTCCGCAGTCGTGGAAGATGATGAAGATGCGCACCAGCAGGCCGCCAGCGAGGATCGCGAGCGGCACGGTCAGCCACCACGACACGCCGACGCTGAAATACATCAGCGCCCAGGCCGCCGCGTACAGCGCGACCGTGCTGCCCAGCTGCCAGACCGCGCGCGGCAGCGACGACTGGCGATAAGTTTCGATGATGGCGCGCCAGGCGGCCTTGTCGGCGGCGCTGAACGGCGAAGCGGGTTCACGGTGCGTCGAAGCGGTGTTCACGTATCTCTCTCGCGGCGCGCGCCGCGGCGGGGTGGTGACGGCAGGAATCGTCGTCAGTCTGCGCGTTCGCCGGACCGTCGTGACGCCGCCCCGCTGGACGGTGCGACGGGGCCGATGCGGCGTGCCGGAGGCGTGCTTCGTGCGACGAAAGGCTGCGAAAAATGTCCGGACGTCGGGGGTGCGCGCGGGCGCGCGCAGTATGCACGAAAGCGTGCCGGACGTCGGCAATCAGCCCGAATCACCTCAACCTACAGCAGGCCCGGCGTCATGCACCTGCGCGCGCGCGGGTAATCGGCAAAGCGTGCGCGATACCACTCGCGCGTCTTCCACGCGCGCGCCGCGAGATAGTTGTGCATCGCAAACGCCAGCAACAGCATCGCCCACTGATGGCTCATCAGCGCCATGCCGATCCACGCGACGATCTCGAAGAAGTAATGCGGGCAGGTGACGAAGCGGAACAGCCCGGCCTGCGGCACGAAGTAACCGGTCTGCCGCGCACGCAGATCGGCGAGGATCTTGTGGTGCGTGAAGTTGCCGGTTTCGCCGATCAGGAACACGAGCGCGCCGACGGCGAACAGCGCATCGAGCGCCGGCGCCTGTGCGAACAGATAGCCGCCGAGCGCCGACGCCAGCGAATAGATCAGCGTGATCTGCACGACGGTGAGCACGCCGATCGGCCCCGAATACTTGTGCAGGAACAGCACTTCGAGACAGCGTTTCGCGAAGTGGCCGATCATCGCCGCCGACAGCAGCCATTGCGTCGTCGTCGCATGATCGAGCCAGCCGCGCGCCAGCCACAGATAAACCGGAATCGGCACGAAATAGAGGATGAACATGCCGACGCGGCTGCTCATGCCGCCGTGCGTCGGCCGGAACTTCGAGTATTCGAGCTGGAACCAGCCCTTGTATTCGGCGATGCCGATCAGCGGCACCAGCACCACGAGCGCGAGGTAGATCCAGTTCAGCGGTGGCGCGAACGTCAGATCAAACATGGCGCGGACTCCTCAGGAAGATCGCGAACAGGATCGCGAACAGCAGATCGCCCATCGCCAGCCACGCCAGCAGATAGCCCGGGCTCGACGCGACGATCACCGGCAGCGCGACCGCGACGACCAGCAGCTTGCCGATCATGCCGAGCGTCGCGTACGGCCGGTAACGGACCGGATCGAGCCCGACCATGAAATACGCGTAGCCGAACGTCAGCACCAGTACCGCGGCGATCCGCAGCAGCAGGCGATTGCTGCCGTCGGCCGGTGTGAGTTGCAGCAGGTCTTGCGTGAACGGCCAGCCGAGCGTCAGCGATGCCGCGACCGCGACGTTGAACGCTGCGGCGATGAAGAACAGCGCTTTCGAATGTTTCATGTGCTCCCCCGAGTCGTCAGGTCCGTGACCGCGCAGCGCTGTTCGCGCCGCATCCGGTCAGGACGAGCCTCAGCTTAGTTAGCGCCGGCCACCGTCGCGATGGCGGGCGCGGACAAAATATCGATAAAGAAGGACACGCAGCTCAATAATCCCCGCGCGTGTCGAAATGGCGGCGGGCCATTCGTCTGATAACTGACACGCCTCGTTGTCGCCCTCGAACCGAAATGGAAACGCCGCCATGTCCAAGATGATCTTCATCAGCCTGCCCGTCAGCAATCTCGATGCGTCGGTGACTTTCTACAAGGCGCTCGGTTTCGTGAACGACCCGCACTTCACGGACGACACGGCGGCCTGCATGGTCTGGAGCGAGGCGATCAAGGTCATGCTGGTCACGCACGCAAAATGGCGCACGTTCACGGATCGCCCGATCCCGCCATCAAACTCCAGCGAAGTGGCGCTCAATCTGTCGTGCGACAGCCGCGAAGCGGTCGATGCGATGAACGAGGCCGCCGCCGCGAACGGCGGCACGGCCGACATCAACCCGGTGCAGGAACACGGCTCCATGTACGGCCGCGACCTGGCGGACCTCGACGGCCATATCTGGGGTGCGTTCTGGATGGACTCGACTGCAATGCCCTCATGAGGGCTTGAAGAAATGGCGGGGCGCCGGCGGTCGCGCATCGCGACGAAAGCCAGCAAGATCGGTCAGGCGCGAGCGCGCGACATCCCGCACAGTGGCGCCCATGAACGGTGCGACACGAAAGACCCACGCGCAAACCTACGCGCTGCGCTTCCGCCGCGTGCTGGATTTCATCGACGTGCATCTCGACGAAACGCTGCCGGTCGAGCGGCTCAGCCAGGTCGCGCACTTTTCGAAATTCCATTTCCATCGCCAGTTCTCGGACTACGTCGGCATGACGCCGAGCCGCTACATCGCCCAGGCGCGCCTGCGCCGCGCGTCGTACCGGCTCGCGTTCAACCCGCTCGAAGCGATCACCGGGATCGCGCTGCAGGCCGGCTACGAACGGCCGGAGTCGTTCTCCCGCGCGTTCAAGGACACGTTCGGCCAGTCACCGTCGACATTCCGCAAGAACCCGGACTGGGCGACGTGGAACGCGCAATTTCACTGGATCACACGCCAGGAGACAGACGCCATGCAAGTCAGAATCGTCACCACCGAACCGGCGTTGGTCGCCGTGTTCGAACACCGCGGCGATCCCGCGCTGCTGAACGCGTCCGTGCAGACGTTCATCGCCTGGCGCAAGGAATCCGGACTCTCGCCGGTCAACAACAGCGACACTTACGGCGTCGCCTACGACGATCCCGCCGCGACGCCCGCCGAAGACTTCCGTTTCGACATCTGCGGCGCCGTATTGGCGCCGGTCCCGCCGAACCGCTACGGCGTGATCACCAAGACCATCCCCGGCGGCCGCTGCGCCGTCGTCCGCCATCAGGGCTCACCCGATCACATCGGCGGCAGCGTCTATCACCTGTACCGTAACTGGCTGCCGCACAGCGGCGAGGAGTTGCGCGACTTTCCGGTCTACTTTCATTACCTGAATCTGCGGACCGACACGCCCGAGCACGAGTTGCAGACGGATGTGCATTTGCCTTTGAGGTGATCGAGCCGACAGCAGACACCGACTGAAACAAACCCGCAGAGGCGCTCTGAATTTTGTAGGTTGGCGCTGAGCGCAGCGAAGCCCAGCATTCGTATCCAAATGGGATCGATCGTTGGGGTTCGCAAGCTCACCCCAACCTGCGTTCACTTTGCGATGGTGGCCTGCCCGGGTGTTCGAACGTTCTCAGGCGTCTGTTCCATTCGTCGATGTGGTGTGCCATGCGGGCCCGATGCGCTTCGACACGGCACGTCCCTTTGCGCATAGTGATCGCTCAGATGTCTCCATCGACGCGGATAGAATCGTCACGGAAAACCAGCATGCGCATGAGCAAGAGGTTTGATTCCGCGATGCGCGGAATGTTCGCAATGGGCGTGGTTGTGTTGGCGGCCTGCGGCAGCAGTTCCGCTCCCGTCGACGGCGCGACACTTCAGGAGTGGCCTGCCTGGCAGACCGGTGAAAATCCGCCGCCGGCGCCGCCGCAAATCGAGGCAGTGATCACCGATGTCGACGCGCTCGCTTCTGTGTTGCCGACGGCGGCGGTGGCGCGGCTGTTCGATCCGGTCGTGCTCGGCACGACGATCCGTGATCTGAGCGATCCGGAGCGGATCGCGTTCACGGTGCGCGCGACGCTGGCGCAGTTGCATGATGGCTCGCGGCTCGATCAGGTCTACAACTGGTACGGCAATCCGTACTACAACGATGGCGTCGCGCTGGTGCCGGTGACGTTCGAGAATCGCTACGGCACCTCGCTGTACGGCGAGATCGTGTTGCCGAAGCGCGCCGCGGTGCCGCCGGGTGCCGGACCGTTTCCGGTGATTCTCGCGCTCGAAGGCGTCAACACCAATGTCGCGATGTACCGCTGGTGGCATCAGGCGTTCGCCGACGCCGGTTATCTGGTGTTCGCGTTCGACTTCGCCGGGCAGGGGCATTCCGGCGATCGCGTGGCGGACGACGAAGGCACCAATATCACCGACTCCGAAGATGCGCTGACGTATCTGCTCGATCAGTCGCCGGTGAGCGGCGTACTCGATAGCCAGCGCGTCGGCGTGATCGGTCACAGTCTCGGCGCGATCACGACGCTCGGCCTGCAGGCAGTCGAACCGCGCTTGCATGCGGCGGTCGCGGCGGCACCGATCAGCGAGTCGTCGGCACCGTTCGACGCGAACCCGATTCCGACGATGATCCAGACCGGCGATTACGACGGCCCGGTCGCGCCGATCCCGCTGGTGAATCCCGCGGTCGTGCGGCCGGTTTACGAAAAGCTCGAAGGCGATCGCGCGTTCATCGTCGCGGAGGCGTCATCGCATGCGCAGTGGACCAACTATCCGCTGCTGCCGACGGCGCAGTGGGGCTTCGACATTGCGAAGACGTATTCGATCGCGTGGATGGATTACCAGCTCAAGCACGATCCGGCCGCGCTGACGGTGCTGCGCACAGCGCAACCGCATCTCTCGTATCTGTGGGACAGCGAGGTGCGCGTTGGCGATGAGGTGACGGTGATGCGCGGCGACGGGTTGACGTTGCCGTCCGTCGGGCGCTGAGCCGGGCAGCCGTCCGATCGGGTGATTTTCGCCGGCTGGCGGCGTTCCAGACTGCTGCTACACGGTCCTTCGAACGGGAGAGACGACATGGCACCGAGCGAAATCGTTTACGCGCTGATCGGCCTGGCGCTGGTCGTGTGGATTTACTGGATCAATCGCGGCCTGCTGCGCGGCGGTGGCGTTTCGGCGATCGAGATCGTCTGCTATCTCGTCGCGCTGCCGGCGCTCGTCATCGGCTGGTACTTCAACATCGTCTACCTGCGCGAATACGGCGACGCCGCCGGCTGGTGGCACTGGACGACGCTGCTGTTCGTCAATCCGGCGTCGGCGTCCGGCGGCCAGGACCTGATCTTCGCCAACCTGATCCTGTTCCCGCTGTGGACGATCCTCGACGGCCGCCGCCTCGGCATGAAGGCGCCGTGGGTCTATTTCGTGATGAGTCTGGTGACGAGCTACGCATTCGCGATCGCGCTGTTCATGGCGCTGCGCGAACGGCAACTGCGCGCGAACCACGCCGGCGCGCCGGCGACCGGCATGCCGTAGCGCGCGGCGGCGGCGGCGCCTGCGCGCCGGGTACGCCGTGTGCTGCA
>DASSVA010000162.1:0-8715 GCA_035706385.1 Solimonas sp.
TCGGCTTCGGCGTCGCGTTCCTCTACTTCCAGGCGCACGAGTACATCGAGGCCTATACCGAGCTGAACCTGACGCTGCATTCGGGCATCTATGGCTCGACGTTCTTCATGCTGACCGGCTTCCACGGCATGCACGTGACGCTCGGCACCATCATGCTGATCACGATCACGCTGCGTCTGATGAAGGGGCACTTCAAGCCGGATTCGCATTTCGGCTTCGAAGGCGTCGCCTGGTACTGGCACTTCGTCGACGTCGTCTGGCTCGGCCTGTTCGTCGTCGTCTACTGGCTCTGAAAGCCCGTTACGCCGGACAGAAAAAAGGCGACCTTCGGGTCGCCTTTTTCGTTGCGATGGCGGTCAATGTTTCGACCTCGTCGCATGCGAGTTGCAATTCAGTGGCGCCGTCCCTGGCCAGACCTGATTGCGATGATCGCAGCCCGGGGCGGCCGTCCGTGGCCGCCCGTTGGGGCCTTGCAATTGGCCACTGGACAGTTTCAAGGCACCAGCCCATGCGGATGAATCCAGCCCATGTAGTACGAGAGCACGATGAACAGCAGCAGCGTGACCGACAGCGCGACGCGAATCTTCAGGCCCAGCAATGCGCGCCGCCGCGAACTCGGATCGCGAATCAGGAAGATGACGCTGACCAGCAGGCTGACGACGACGGCGATCAGCAGCACGACGATGACGATTTTGGCGAACACGTTGCCTCGGCTTTGCGGACACAGGCGCGAATTGCCGGCATCATAGCGCGCGGCCGGTGGTGCCGCGGCACGTTCGTCGCGGACGAACCGGCGAGGGGACGAGGTGGCACGCAAGAAATTCAGGCCGGTCTGGTGGGCCGTGATCGTGGTCGCGCTGCTCAGCGCGCTGATGATCGCGCTCGGCGTCTGGCAGTTGCAGCGCGGCTTTGCGAAGCGCGCGTTGCTCGATCGCTATCAGCAGGCGAGCGCGCGGACGCCGGTTCCGCTCGATGACCGCCGCGCCGCCCGCAGCGATGAAATCGAGCGCGCCGTCGCGCGCGGCCGCTACGATGGTGCGCATCAGCTGCTGCTCGACAACCAGAGTCACGACGGCGTGCCGGGTTATGATGTCTGGACGCCGCTGCTGCAGGACGACGGCAGTACGGTCATCGTCGATCGCGGCTGGATCCCGCACGACGCGGCGCAGGTGCCCGATGCACTCGCTGTGCCGGGGACGGCGATCGAGGTTCGCGGGTTCTGGCGCACGCCACCGGTGCCGGGCATGCGCCTGAAGACCGACAATTGCGCCGCGCTGCCGTGGCCGCGCACGGTGCAGTTTCCGACGCTCACCGATCTGCGCTGCCTGTACGGCGCGCGCGTCGCGCCGGGCGTGCTGCTGATGGATTCCGCCGAGCCGGCCGGTTTCGTCCGCGACTGGCAGACCGCGCCGGAACTCAATCCGGCGAAGCATTACGGTTACGCCGGGCAGTGGTTCGCGTTCACGCTGACGCTGCTCGTCATCTTCATCAAAATGAGCTTTCGCGTTCCTTCACCAGAAAAATGAATCAGGCTACTCCCCGTCGCGCGCAGGTCTATCTGCTGATGCTGCTGTTCTTCGGTCCGCTGATCGTCGCCGGCCTGCTGTACTTCGTGTTCCCGCAGTGGCTGCCGCAGGCGCGCACCAATTACGGCGAACTGATCGACCCGGCGCGTCCGGCGCCGGACGATCTGAAGCTCGTCGATAGCCACGGCGCGACGGTCGGCATCGACGCGTTGCACACGCGCTGGACCTATCTCTACCTGGGCGGCGACACCTGCGACCGCGCCTGTGAGGACAAGCTCTACCAGTTCCGGCAGATTCGCACGCGGCTCAACGACAAGCGGACGCGCGTGCAGCGGATTTATCTGGCGCCGGATGCGGCGGCGCTGCCTGCGCTGCAACAGCAGCTCGGCACCGTGCATCCGGACCTGAAATTCTATGCCGCCGTGGCGGGCAGCGCCGGGCTCGCGGACTTTCTGCAGGCACCCGGCACGGCGGCCGGCGCGCCGCAGGTCGTCTACCTGTTCGATCCGCACGGCAACTGGCTGATGGACTACCCGGCCGCCGCCGAGTCCAGCGGCATCTTCGGCGACATCAAGAAGCTGCTCGCCAACTCGCAGATCGACGGCTGATCCGTCCCCGGCGGTGCGCGTCGGGTAAAATCCGCAATGCACTGCGGCCTGCTGGCGCCGCGCTCCCACCGCAAAGCTCATGCTCTGGTTCCGTCGTCTCAACGCGCTCGCCGTCGTCTGGTGTTTCTGTCTGGTCGTCGTCGGCGCTTACGTGCGCCTGTCGGACGCCGGTCTCGGCTGTCCCGACTGGCCCGGCTGCTACGGGCACCTGACGGTGCCGGAAGCGCCGCACGAGGTGTCCGCCGCGCAGCAGCTTTTCCCGGATCGCCCGGTCGAAGCGCCGAAGGCGTGGAAGGAAATGATCCATCGCTATCTCGCCGAGACGCTGGGCCTGTTCATCGTCGCGCTCGCCGTCGGCAGCCTGTTCATCAAGGACGCGCGCAAGCCGCGCGTGCTGCCGTGGCTGCTGGTCGCGCTGGTGATCTTCCAGGGCGTGCTCGGCATGTGGACGGTCACCTGGCAGCTCAAGCCACTGGTGGTGACCGGTCATCTGCTCGGCGGCATGTCGACGTTCTCGTTGCTGTTATGGATGTGGCTCGGTACGCGCGCATCGGCTGCGACGGCGAGCGCCGCGGCCGATGCGCCGCTGCGCGAGATGCGCAACGAGCGTGCGGCGGCATTCGCGATGCAGCGTGAAGTGAGCGGTGCGCAGGATGTCTCCGCCGCAATCGCCGACCTCGTTCCCAGGGGCTTGCGCGCGTTCGCTGTCGCCGGCTTGGTCGTGCTGGTCTGCCAGATCTTCCTCGGCGGCTGGACCAGCACCAACTATGCGGCGCTCGCCTGTCCCGATCTGCCGACCTGCCACGGCAGTTTCCTGCCGCCGCTCGACGTCAAGGAAGCGTTCACGCTGTGGCGCGGCCTCGGCATCAATTACGAATACGGTGTGCTCGATGCGCGCGCGCGGGTGACGATCCATTATTTCCATCGCGTCGGCGCGCTGATCACGACGCTGGTGCTGCTGAGCCTGATCGTCTATCTGTTGCGACGGCCGGCGATCGTCTGGCGGCGGCTCGGCCTGGCCGTGCTCGCGGCGCTCGCGCTGCAGATCACGCTCGGCGTCAGCATCGTCCATCTGCAGCTGCCGCTGCTGCTCGCGGCCGCGCATAACCTCGGTGCCGAGACCCTGCTCGGCACGCTGGTGGTGCTCAATCATTTCGCCTGGCGCGCGCGCCGGCAGGATCGCTGATGCACGCGGCCGATCAAGCACGCACGGCGCCGCCTTCGCGACTGCGCGAGTACTACGAGTTGTGCAAGCCGCGCGTGGTGATGCTGATCGTGTTCACCGCGGTCGTCGGCATGTTCCTCGCCGTGCCCGGTCTGCCGCCGTGGGGCGCGTTCGTCTGGGGCACGCTCGGCATCGCCTTGCAGGCGTCGAGCGCGGCGGCGATCAATCAGATCATCGACCGCAACATCGACGCGCGCATGGCGCGCACTTGCGGCCGTCCGCTGGTCACCGGCGCGCTGACGATGACCGAGTCGATCGCGTTCGCGACGCTGCTCGGCGTCACCGGCTTCGCGTTGCTGTGGTGGCTGGTCAATCCGCTGACCGCGGTGCTGACGCAGTTCACGCTGATCGGTTATGCCGGCATCTACACGCTGTATCTGAAGCGTGCGACGCCGCAGAACATCGTCATCGGCGGCGCGGCCGGCGCGGCGCCGCCGCTGCTCGGCTGGGTCGCGATGACCGGTGAAGTCCACGCGCACGCGCTGATCCTGTTCGCGATCATCTTCATCTGGACGCCGCCGCATTTCTGGGCGCTGGCGATCGAACGTCGCGACGAGTACGCGAAAGTCGACATCCCGATGCTGCCGGTCACGCACGGCATCGAGTTCACGCGCACGCAGGTGCTGCTGTACACGATCCTGCTGACCGCGGTGACGGTGCTGCCGTTCGCGACCGCGATGTCCGGCTGGCTCTATCTGGCCGGCGCGCTGCTGCTCGACGCGGTGTTCCTGTATTACGCGATCCGCATGAAGTGGTGGCCGAAGCCGGGCCTGCCGATGAAGACCTTCGGTTATTCGATCGTCTATCTGATGGGCATCTTCACGCTGCTGCTGGTCGATCACTATCTGCCGACGCTGATCGGCGCCTGAGGCGGCGCCGCGCGCGCCCAAGAAAAAGCCCGGCAGGGCCGGGCTCGATTTCTCAGTGTGAAGCGAAAGCGTCAGGCTTCGACCGGATCCTCGATCACCTTGCGCAGCTTCTTCATCGCCGCCGCTTCGATCTGGCGGATGCGCTCGGCCGAAACGCCGTATTCGTCGGCCAGTTCCTGCAGCCCGGTCTTGCCGTCTTCGCTCAGCCAGCGGCGTTGCAGGATGTCGCGGGCGCGCGCATCGAGCGTCGTCAGCGCGTGCTGCATCCGCGTTTCGCGCGCGTCCTGCCACTCGGCTTCCTCGAGGTCGCCGGCCGCATCGGCATCCGACGCCAGCCAGTCCTCGGGGCGATAGCTCGATTCCTCGTCGTCCGCCGGCGTCGCGTTGAACGACACGTCGTGGCCGCTGAGGCGCGCTTCCATCTGGAAGACTTCCTCGGGCTTGACCTTGAGGTCGGCGGCGATCGCCTCCGCTTCGGCGACATTGAGCCAGCCCAGCGATTTCTTCTGCGAGCGCAGGTTGAAGAACAGCTTGCGCTGCGCCTTGGTCGTCGCGATCTTGACGATGCGCCAGTTCTTCAGGATGAACTCGTGAATCTCGGCCTTGATCCAGTGCACGGCGAAGCTGATCAGGCGCACGCCG
Organism: Solimonas sp.; assembly: GCA_035706385.1. Classification (GTDB taxonomy): domain Bacteria; phylum Pseudomonadota; class Gammaproteobacteria; order Nevskiales; family Nevskiaceae; genus Solimonas. Next base: position 4,871 of record DASSVA010000162.1, read on the forward strand.
ACTTCCGGATCGAAGCGCTTGACCGCCTTCATCAGGCCGATGTTGCCTTCCTGGATCAGGTCGCCGAGCGGCAGGCCGTAACCGAGATAGCCGCGCGCGATATGCACGACATGACGCAGGTTCGACATGACCAGCTGCTGCGCGGCGCCGAGGTTCTGCTCGTCGCGCAGTTCTTCCGCCAGCTTGCGTTCGGCCGTGGCATCGAGCAGCGGCGCACGATTGACGTGCGCGATGTACGCATCGAGGCTGCCGGTTGCCAGCGGCAGCATCGCCGTCGGCTGGCGCAGCGCAAGGGTCGTCGTTTCACTCATTGCTTGTTACCTCCCGGTAACATCATAGCACTCTGCGGATTAGAGTGCTAAGCCCGCCGCAAGTTCCCCGCAGGATGCTCAAGTCCTTGATCGGCCTCCATCAAATCCCCAGTGGGGACGATCTTCGGGCGATTCAAGCTCAGCGCGGCTCGATCAGCGCCAGCCGCCGGCTGACCGTGACGAACGCACCGGCCCAGCCGAGCACGACGCCGGCCGCGAGCAGGCTCAGGCCGTCGGCGGCCGGCAGTCCGGACAGCCGGAACGCGCTGCCGTAGGCCTGCGCCAGGGCCTGCGCCGGGCCGGCCAGCGCGTGCACGCCGGCGGCGACGAGGACCCACGCCAGCACGCCGCCGAGCAGGCCGTGCCAGAAGCCGGCGTAGAGAAACGGCCGGCGGATGAAGCTGTCGGGCGCGCCGATCAGTTTCATGACCTCGACCTCCTCGCGCCGCGCCTCGATGTCGAGGCGGATCGTGTTGCCGATGATCACCATTACCGCGACGCCGAGCAGTGTCGCGATGATGCCGACCGCGCGCTGCGCGATGTCGAGCAGCGCATACAGCCGTTCGAGCCATTTCTGATCGAGCTTGGCGAGATCGACTTCCGGCAGGCGGCCGAGCCGCGCCGCGAGTTCCTCGACGCCGGCCTTGCCGAGCCGCGGGTTCGGCGTCACCGCGATCACCGCCGGCAACGGGTTCTCCTGCAGGATCGCGAGCGCGTCGCCGAAACCGGACTGCGCCTTGAAATCGCTGAGCGACTGTTCGCGCGAGATGTAAGTGGTCTTCGCGATGTCGCTTTCCGCGCGCAACTCGCGCGCCATCGCCGCGCCGCGTTCGCTGCTGACGCTGTCCTTCAGGAACAACGAGATCTGCAGCGATTCCTGCCAGCTGTAGCCGACCGTCGCCAGATTGCGCGTCAGCACGTACAGACCGGCCGGCAGTGCCAGCGCGATGCCGATCACCAGCGCGGTCAGCGCCGCGGCGACCGGCGCTTTGCCGAGCTTGCCGAGCGAGAAGAAGAACACGCGCAGATGTTCCTGCGTGATGCGCGCGAGCAGTCCGGGCCGTTCGAGGCCGGCTTCAACGAGCGCCATGCGGACCTCCGAGCCGGGACGCGGCGACCGGCAGCTTGTCGGTGACCTGGCCGTGTTCGAGATGGATGATGCGATGCGGCAGCGCTTCGATCAGATCGATCGCGTGCGTCGCGATCATCACCGTCACGCCGGCCTCGTTGAAGCGCTGGAAGCCGCGCATCACGTCGAGCGCCATTTCCGGATCGAGGTTGCCGGTCGGTTCGTCGGCGAGGATCAGCGCCGGCTTGGTGACGATCGCGCGGGCGATGCCGACGCGCTGCTGCTCGCCGCCGGACAGCGTCAGCGGCAGCGACTTCTCGCGACCGAGCAGGCCGACCGCGTCGAGCGCGGCGCGCGTGCGGCGGCCGATGTCGGCATAGGCGTAACCGCGCACGACCAGCGGCAGCGCGACGTTGTCGAATACGGTGCGGTCGTACAGCAGATTGAAATTCTGGAACACCAGGCCGATGTGCTGCCGGTATGCCGGGATGCGGCGGTTCTTCAGCGCCGAGAGGTTCTGGCCCATGACGACGATCTGGCCGCGGCTGGCGCGGCACAGCGCGGCGATCAGTCGCAGCAGTGTGGTCTTGCCGGCGCCGCTCGGACCGGTGACGTAGACCATCTCGCCCTGGCGGATCGAGAAGCCGACGCCGCTGAGCACGTCCTTGCCGCCGGGATAGCGATAGGAGACTTCGTCGAAGCGGATGAGGTCGCTCATGTGCGTGAGGCGTCAGGCGTGATGGGTGAGGCGCAAAAGCAATGAGCCACGCAGCTTGTCCGACGCCTCACTCCTCACGCCTCCCCCCTCACGATCCAATAAGTGCGTCCGCGTAGGCCTCGGCGTCGAACACCTGCAGATCGTCGAGGGCCTCGCCGAGTCCGATGAAACGCACCGGCAAGGCCAGCCGGCGCGCGATCGCCAGAAGAATACCGCCCTTCGCGGTGCCGTCCAACTTGGTGATGACCAGGCCGGTCAGGCCGATCGCCTCGTGGAACTGGATCGCCTGCGTCAGCGCATTGCCGCCGGTCGTCGCGTCGACGACCAGCAGCACTTCGTGCGGCGCGTACGGATCGTGTTTCTGCACGACGCGCTTGATCTTGCGCAGTTCGTCCATCAGGTGCGACTGCGTGTGCAGGCGGCCGGCGGTGTCGGCGATCACCAGATCGAAGTCGCGCGACTTCGCCGATTGCACAGCGTCGAAGATCACGCTCGCTGCGTCCGCGCCTTCGCCCTGCGACAACAGCGGCACGCCGCTGCGGTCGGCCCAGGTCTGCAACTGCTGCACGGCGGCGGCGCGGAACGTATCGCCGGCGGCGAGCAGCACGCGCTTGCCTTCGCCCTTGTAGCGCGCCGCGAGTTTGCCGATCGTCGTCGTCTTGCCGACACCGTTGACGCCGGCGACGAACAGGATGAACGGCTTGATGAATGGCGGCATCTGCAACGGCTTGGCGACCGGCGCGAGCAGTTCGACCAGTGCCTTCTTCAGCGTCGCACGCAGTTGCTGCGGATTCTTCACGCGCCCGGCATTGACCTCGTTGCGTACGCGCGTCATCAGCCATTCGGTCGCATCGACGCCGGCATCGGCGAGCAGCAGCCGCGTCTCGATCTCCTCGAGCGCGTCGGGCGTCAGCTTGTCGGCGCTGAACAGCGTGCCGAGATCGCGCGTCAGCCAGGAATCGCCCTTGTTGAGGCGCGCGCGCAGCGTGCGCAGCAGGCCGGCCTTGGAATCGGAATCGGACATGGAAGCGTGTTACCAGAGCAGCCAGATCGGGCCGTTGACCCGATGCTGGGTATCAGGGAGACCGGCCAGCAGCGGCGCGAGCGGCGGATCGAAATCGACGGCGACCGGATAGCGCAGGATGCGATGAAAGCTGCGCGCCTCCTGCAGCATGACGCTGCCGACCCAGATCGGCCGACCGTCGTCGAGGCGGATGCGCGACGGCCACAGTCGCAGGAAATACTGTTTGCGATCGTCGACCGGCAGCCGCAGCACCAGCGACGGATGCTCGCCGCCGTTGACCTGCGGCATGACCGGCAGGTCGGCGATCGACGCCGAACTGGTCAGCCAATGCAGCATCTGGCCGACCGACAGCGATGCCGGCGCCTGCCAGCCGGCCGCGCGCAGCCGTTCGCGAATGTCCGGCAGCGTGCCGGCCCACTGCACGGTGAACGGCTGCCGCGGCCGGCCGGCAGCATCCTGCCGCTGCGTCGGAAAGCGGCTCGCGCTGTGCGGGCTTTGCCATTGCGCGAGACTCAGGCTGTCGGTCGCGGCCGGCGGATGCGCGCCGCGCGCCGGTGCGGTCAGCGGATGCCACTGCAGCGCCAGCGCGATCACGAAGCTCAGCGCGACCAGCGGCAGGACCTGTGCGACCGGCAACTTTTCCGGCTGATGCCAGCGATAGCCGAGACCGAGCAGCGCCGTCCACGCGAGCCCGAACAGCAGCCGCAGCACCGCGACGCTGAA
>DASSVA010000163.1:0-3850 GCA_035706385.1 Solimonas sp.
GCGTTGCTGTGATAACCGGGCGGCAGCGCGTCGCGCGGCAGGCCGCGCACGTAGGTGCGGTGCTGCCAGGCGCCGATCAGGACCGTGACGCTGCCGAGCAGCACCAATGCGACGCCGAGGATCGCCGACGGCCGGGCGTCGCCGGGCAGGGCGATCGCATCCGGGTGGTCGAGCGCGAACAGGCGGACCACGAGGCCGAAGCGCTGCACGACGAAGCCGAGCGCGATGATCGTCAGGCCGGTCCGCAGCCATGCGAACAGCGTGCGCTCGGCGGCGAAGAACACGCGGGGATCGTTCATGCCGACAGCATAGCGCGCCGGCATGTCGCCGCCGTCCGGCGTTGCCGGCAGGCCGTTGGTCTGCCGGTTGCCGGCCGGCGGCCGTCGGCTTCGCATAATCGTCATATCGATCGGGCGGCACGGACGACATGGCCGGCGGACTCTTCAGCGGTAGCGGCGGTTTCATCCCTCACGGCTATTGCCTGGCCTGGAATCCGCTGCTGGTGTCCGCCGAAGTCGGCGCCGACGCGCTGATCGCGCTGTCGTACTTTTCGATCCCGCTGGCGCTGATGGTGTTCATCCGCCGCAATCCCAGCCTGCATTTCAACTGGGTGTTCGTGATGTTCAGCACGTTCATCTTCGCGTGCGGCACCGGCCACCTGCTCGACATCATCAATCTCTGGACGCCGATCTATCGGCTGGAGATTTCGGTGCGCGTCATCACCGCGACCGCGTCGGTGCTGACCGCGATGATGCTGTGGCCGATGCTGCCGAAGGCGACCGCGCTGCTGCGCTTCAACGCCGCGGCCGGCGAATCGCTGCGGCGCATCAACGAGGAATTGCGGCGCAGCCACGACGCGCTGGCGGAAAGCCACGAGCGTTTCCGCCTGACGCTGCAGAACGCACCGATCGGCCTCGCGATCGTCGGCCTCGACGGACGGTTCAAGGATGTCAATCCGGCGCTGCACGAAATGCTCGGCTATTCGGAACGGGAACTGCTCGGCATGACGTTCCAGGACCTCACGCATCCGGACGATCTCGCGCAGGACATCGCCTACATCGAGCAGATGCTGCGCGGCGAGCGCGACCGCTACCGCATGCAGAAGCGCTACTTCCATCGCTTCGGTCACATCGTCTACATCCAGCTCGACGTATCGGTCCTGCGCGGCGTCGATGGCCAGCCGCTGCATTTCATCTCGCAGATCCAGGACATCACCAGCCGCGTCGAGCGCGAGAATGCGCTACAGCAGTCGGCGCTGACCGACGAACTGACCGGCCTGCCGAACCGTCGCGCGTTTCTCGACGAGGCCGCGCGCCTGCTGACGCGGATGCGGCGGACCGGCGAGCCGGTTTCGCTGCTGATGATCGACATCGACCGTTTCAAGGCGATCAACGACACGTACGGTCACGCGTCCGGCGATCTCGTGCTGTGCGCGATGAAAATGCTGGTCGGGCCGCGGTTGCGCGGCGGTGATCTGCTGGCTCGGCTCGGCGGCGAGGAGTTCGGCGTGCTGTTGCCGGCGACGGCCGAACGCGCCGCGCAGGAAATCGCCGAACGGATCCGCCATGCGATCGCCGGCACCGAAGTCCGCAGCCTCGACGGCACGCCGCTGGCGCTGACCGCGTCGATCGGTCTCGCCGTGGTCGGCGACGACGAATCGATCCACGATGCGCTGCGCCGCGCCGACCAGGCGATGTATCGCGCCAAGCGCGACGGCCGCAACCGTCTGGTCGCCGCCGCCTGACGCCACCGCGACGCGCGATGCGATTGCATAAATCGTCGCGCAGGCGCACCGTGGAGCATTGCGCGCGAGGCGCGGTGACGGAGTGTGGCGATGGAACCTCAGTTCAAGGTGGGCGATATCGTCATCGATCGCGAAGGCGGCATGCGAATGAAAGTCGCCGCGGTCGACAAGACCGCCGGCACCGTGCGTTGCACCTGGACGCGCGGCCCGGCCAAACACTCGCGAAGCTTTTCACCGGACGCGCTGCTGATGCGCACGCCGAAGGCGCCGGCGAAATGACGAGCCCCGGCGCCGATCAGCCGCCGTGCGCCAAGGTGCTGATCAGCGCGCGCTGGCCGGGCCGCGCGTCGAGCCGCGTGTGCTGGATGACGACCGGGCGATCCGCCTCGAACACGCTCGCGTAATCGGTGTTGCGCGGAATCGGTTCCGGCTCGCGCAGATCGTCGAAGCGCAGATGCAGCGTGCGGCGCGCCGGCACGGTGATGCGGTACGGACCGGCCGGTTCGCGATCGGCGAAATAGATCGTCAGCGTGATCTGCACGGCTTCGTCGTTGGCGTTGAGAATGCAGGCCGCTTCGTGGCTGCGCAGCGCCGGATCGTCGGCGTGCGGGCCTTCGTCGGGCAGGAAGCCCTCGGCGATCGCCCAGCGGTGTTTGCCGATGCTCATCGCCGGACTTGCGAAGTGCTCGCCGGAACGGCTTGCTCGCGCAGCGCGAGGTCGATCACTTCCGCGAAATTCACGGCGCGCCGGCCGCAGCCCTGCGCGATCTGCTCACGGCACGAAAAGCCGTTGGCGATGATCAGCGTCGCCGCGTCGGCGTCGCGCACCGCCGGCAACAGCGCCAGTTCGCCGATCGTCTGCGACAACGCGTAGCTGCTCGCGCGAAAACCGAAGCTGCCGGCCATCCCGCAACAGCCGGCGTCGAGCCATTCGACATGCGCGTCCAGCCGTGCGAGCTGCCGTTTCTCGGCGTCGGTGTCGAGCGAGGCATGGTGATGGCAGTGCGCCTGCACCAGCAGACGGCGCGGCAGCGGCGGTGGCTGCCAGTGTTCGCGTTCGAGAAATTCGCTGAGCAGGAAGCTCTGCGTCGCCAGCCGCTGCGCGCGCTCGTCGCCGGGAAACAGCTGCGGCAGCTCGTCACGAAAGCTCGCCAGGCACGACGGCTCCAGGCCGATCACCGGGATGCCGCGCGCGAGGTCCGGCGCCAGCGCATCGAGCACGCGCGCCAGCTCGCGTTTCGCGAGATCGAGCATGCCTTCGGCGTAGAGCGGTCGCTGGCAGCACAGCGAAACCCGCGGAATGCGCACGCGATAGCCGGCCGCTTCGAGCACGCGCACGGCCGCGCGCAGCGGCTGCGGATCGAAGTGATTGTTCCAGGTGTCCGGCCACAGCAGCACTTCGCCGCACCTTGCCGGCTGCGCCGGCGTGGCGCGTTCGGTGAACCAGCGCACGAAGGTCTGCGTCGCGTAGCGCGGCATCGTCCGCTGCGGCGCGATGCCGCCGATCCACTTCATGAGCCGACCGAGCAGTGGCGCGTGCAGGACGAAGTTGGCGAGCCGCGGCAGCTTCGCGGCGGCGCGGCTCCACCACCAGATCAGGCCCATCGAATACGCGGCGCGCGGCCGCAGCCGGCGCCGGTAATGGTGCGACATGAACTCGGCCTTGTAGGTCGCCATGTCGACGTTGACCGGGCAGTCGCGCTTGCAGCCCTTGCAGGCGAGGCACAGGTCGAGCGCGTCGTGCACGGCGGCGCTGGCGAAACCGTCGTCGATCGGTCCGCCGCGCGTCATCTCGAACAGCAGGCGCGCGCGGCCGCGCGTCGAATATTTTTCTTCGCGCGTGCCGCGATAACTCGGGCACATCACGCCGCCGCGATGATTGCGGCAGTTGCCGACGCCGACGCAGCGGTTCGTCGCCCGATTGAAACTCTGATCGTCGTCCGGATAGGCGAACTGCGTTTTCAGCAGCGGCGGATGATCGTCCGGGCCGTCGCGCAGCGTGACGTCCATCGGATACGGGTCGATCTTCTTGCCCGGATTCATCCGCTGCCGCGGATCCCAGATCGCCTTGAACTCGCGGAACGCCTGCATCAGTTCCGTTCCGAA
>DASSVA010000164.1:0-2653 GCA_035706385.1 Solimonas sp.
TCGGCATCAACCAGGGCCGGCTCGGCTTCATGGTCGACGTGCCGCCGGCCGAGATGCGCGAGGCATTCACCGCGATCTTCGCCGGCGACTACGTCCGCGAAGACCGGCTGATGCTGCATGCGCGCCTGCTGCGCGAAAAGCGGACGCAGACCTTCGTCGCGATGAACGATGTCGTGATCCGCAATCAGGCGGCGATCCGCATGCTCGAATTCGAAAGCTGGCTCGGCGACGAATTCATTTCGCAGCACCGCGCCGACGGCTTCATCGTCGCCAGTCCGACCGGCTCGACCGCCTACGCCTTGTCCGGCGGCGGCCCGGTCGTCCATCCGGGCCTCGATGCGCTGACGCTGGTGCCGATCTGCCCGCATACGCTTTCCGACCGGCCGATCGTCGTCAGCGGCCAGCAGACCGTGCGCATCACGCTGCGCGGCGCGCCGAACACGGTGGCGATGCTGACCTGCGACGGCCAGACCGCCGAAACGCTGCACGCCGGTGAATCGTTCGAGGTCGGCAAGGCGGGATTCCGGCTGCATCTGGTGCATCCGAACAATTACTCGTACTTCAATATCCTGCGCAGCAAGCTGCACTGGGGCCGCGGACCGGCCGTCGGCGCGAGCCAGAATCAACTTTAAGAAAGCACGCCAAGATGCTGAAACATTTATCTATTCGCAATCTTGCAATCATCGACCTCGTCGAGCTCGATTTCACCGCCGGCTTCACCGTGCTGACCGGCGAAACCGGCGCCGGCAAATCGATCCTGATCGACGCGATCGGCCTGGCGATCGGCTTGCGCGCCGACGCCCATCTGGTGCGCAGCGGCCAGGAGAAGGCCGAGATCAGCGCGAGCTTCGAGCTCGAAGCCAGATCGCCGGCGCGCCGCTGGCTCGCCGACAACGAACTGGCCGATGCCGACGATCCGGCGCTGCTGGTGATCCGCCGCGTGGTCTACGCCGAAGGCCGCGCGCGCGCGTTCGTCAACGGCAACCCGGTCAACGCCGGTCCGCTGCGCGAGCTCGGCGAGCTGCTGATCGAAGTCTTCGGCCAATCGGAAAGCCAGACGCTGTTGCGCGCCGACGTGCAGCGCGAAGCGCTCGACGATTACGGCTGCGCGGCGGCGACGCGCGATGCGGTCGCGACCGCCGCGCACGCGTGCACCGACGCCGAACGCGCACTCGAACGGCTACGCGCCGCCGGCAGCCGCGATCCCGCGCAGCTCGAATTCCTGCAGTTCCAGATCGGCGAACTCGACGCACTGGCGCTGGCCGACGGCGAACTCGAACAGATCGAGGCCGAACACCGGCAGCTCGCGCACGCCGGCCGCCTGCTCGGCGAAGGCGCGCAGGCGCAGGAACTGCTGTACGGCGGCGAGAACAGCGTCTACGACCAGCTGAGTACCGCGCAAAGCCTGCTCGACGGACTGGTGCCGCTGCACGAGGGCTTTCGCGACGCGCTCGATGCGACCGACACCGCCCTCGCCCAGGTTCGCGAAGCCGCCGACAGCGCGCGCCGCGTGCTGGAACGTCTCGATCTCGACCCGCAGCGACTCGACGAACTCGAACGCCGCCTCGGCGCGATCCACGATCTGGCGCGCAAGCATCGCCTCAAGCCGGCCGAACTGCCGGCGCATCTGCGCCATCTGCGCGCGCAGCTCGACGAAGCGGGCGACGCGGCCGGCAAGCTCGATGCGCTCGAGCGCCAGCGCAGCGCCGCCCTGAGCCGTTACCACGACGCGGCAGCCAGGCTCGGCGGCGAACGCAAGCGCGCCGCGAAACGCTTCGGCGACGCGGTCACCGCGATCGTCCGCACGCTCGGCATGCCGAACGCGCAGTTCATCGTCGCGGTCGAGACCGATCGCGACGCAGCGCCGCGCGCGGCCGGCGCCGATACCGTGCGTTTCGATTTTTCCGCGAATCCCGGCCAGCCGCCGCGCGCGCTCGCCAAGGTTGCATCCGGCGGCGAGCTGTCGCGCGTATCGCTGGCGATCCAGGTCGCGGCGCTCGCGCGGCGCGGTGCGCCGACGATGATCTTCGACGAAGTCGACGCCGGCATCAGCGGCGGCGTCGCGGAAATCGTCGGCCAGCAGCTGCGTGCGCTCGGCGATCAGCGCCAGGTCATGAGCGTCACGCATCTCGCCCAGGTCGCGGCGCAGGGGCACGCACATCTGGCGATCCGCAAGCAGGTGCAGAAACAGCAGACCTACACGCGCGTCGCCGTGCTGTCGGACGACGAGCGGGTCGGCGAACTGGCGCGGATGCAGGGCGGCGTCGAAGTCGGCAAGGCCGCGCTCGACCACGCGCGCGAATTGTTGCAGCGGGTTGCCAGAACGGGCTGAACGACGTCAGTTTGAAACTGGAGCACTCGTCATTGCGAACCGCGCAGCGGTGAAGCAATCCAGCAGCGCAGCCCGATCAAGCGGCGGACTGGATTGCTTCGTCGGCCGTTCGGCCTCCTCGCAATGACCTATGCCCTCAGGCTAGCCGTGCGTTTCGATTTTTCCGCGAACCCCGGCCAGCCGCCGCGCGCGCTCGCCAAGGTCGCGTCCGGCGGCGAGCTGTCGCGCGTATCGCTGGCGATCCAGGTCGCGGCGCTCGCGCGGCGCGGTGCGCCGACGATGATCTTCGACGAAGTCGACGCCGGCATCAGCGGCGGCGTC
>DASSVA010000165.1:0-4267 GCA_035706385.1 Solimonas sp.
TTCCGGCGGCAGCGCCTTGGCGCCGAACTGCTTCGGAATGACCTGGCGGATCTCGGCGAGCGCGTCCTGCGCGAGGTTCACCGAGTCGGTACGCATGTAGGTGATCAGGCCGACCGTCTCGCCGCCGATGTCGATGCCTTCATAGAGCTGCTGCGCGGCGCGCATCGTGCGGCTCGCCGCGAAACCGAGCTTGCGGTTGGCTTCCTGCTGCAGCGTCGAGGTCGTGAACGGCGGCGCCGGATTGCGGCGGCGCTGCTTCTTGTCGACGGTGCCGACGACCAGCTCGCCGCCGGCCGCTTTCTGCAGCACGGTTTTCGCGGCCATCGCGCCGACCACGTTGTTGAACGTGAACTGCTCGACCTTGCGACCGTCGAATTCGACGAGCTTGGCGGTGAACGGTTGCGCGTCCTTCTCCAGCGACGCTTCCATCGACCAGTATTCGCGCGGCACGAACGCGCGGATTTCCATTTCGCGCTCGCAGATCAGGCGCAGCGCCGGCGACTGCACGCGGCCGGCCGAAAGGCCCGGCTGCACCTTGCGCCACAACAGCGGCGACAGATTGAAACCGACCAGATAATCGAGCGCGCGGCGCGCCTGCTGCGCGTTGACCAGATCGGCGGAAATGTCGCGCGGGTTCTGCACCGCCTTCTGCACTTCGCGCTGCGTGATCTCGTAGAACACCACGCGCTTGACCGGCTTGCCCTTCAGCGCGTTCTTCTCGCGCAGCAACTCGGCCAGATGCCAGGAAATCGCCTCGCCCTCGCGATCGGGGTCGGTCGCGAGCCAGAGCTCGTCGGCGTTCTTCAGCGCCGAGACGATCGCCCGCACGTGTTTTTCGTTGCGGTCGATGATCTGGTACTTCATGTCGAAGCCGTTCGCGACATCGACGGCGCCGTCCTTCGGCACCAGATCGCGCACATGGCCGTAACTGGCGAGGACTTCAAAGTCCTTGCCGAGATATTTCTTGATCGTCTTGGCCTTGGCCGGCGATTCGACGATGACCAGGTTCTTGCTCATTCACCGCTCAGGAGTTGGAAGCAGCCGACGGCTGCGATTGGGCGCCTTATAAGCGGAAGGGTCCGTAGCTGTCCAGCCAACCGCGCGCGCATGCGCGCGTACGCGAGGGGCGGCCGCGGAAAGCCCCTCACCCTGACCCTCTCCCCGCGAGCGGGGAGAGGGAACTGCGAGGACACGCGGCAGACGCTGGTGAACGAGCGTTGTGAGCAGGGCCGAGGTCACGGTTTGCGCGCACAGCTGTGCTGAAGCACAGCGAGCACGCAAACCGTGAGATCGGTCCGCGCAGCAGCTCGCTCGCCGGCGTCAGTGCTTGAATTCGCCGTGGTAATAGACCATCTCTTCGAGATGCCCGAACGCTTCCTCGGCGTCCGGCTGGTTCATCAGCACCAGCAGGCACACCCATTTGACGCGCTCGAGGTCGATCTCCTCGCTGAGCGCCATCAGCCGGTCGATGATCAGTTCGCGCATTTCCAGGCTGATGATGCCGAGCTGTTCGAGGTAGATGATGAAGCCGCGGCAGTCGGTCGAGATCTTCGCCGTCTCCTCGCGCGTGTAAATGCGCGTCGAGCGGTACGGACCGAACACCAGCGGCAGCTGGCGCTGTTCGGCGAGGCCGTCGAGCCAGGCGAACGCGCTGCCGACCTCTTCATCGGGGAATCCGGCGGCGAGCAGTTCCTCGCGCAGCGTGTCGTGATACTCGGCGTCGGAAAATTCGCCTTCCTGATAGTTCTCGAACAGGTACATCAGCACATCCAGGACCGTTTCTTTCATATCGCGAGTCTCCGTGCTGTCGGTTCAGTGTAATGCGTTTGGCGCGCAGGGGAAGCCGCCGCGTCAGGCGTCGCGCCGCAGACGCTGATAACGCCCGCCGGGCGCGGATGCGATGCGGCCGTCGAGCTCCAGTTGCGTCAGCGTCACCTGCAGCGCCGCGACGTCGCCGCCGGTGCGCCGCAGCAGCGCGTCGAGATCGAGCAGTTCGTCGCCGAGCGCGGCGAGCACCGCCTCGGCCGCCGGATCGGCCGCGACGCGATCGCTGCGCGCCGGCCGATCGGCCGCCGTCGGCGCGCGACGCAACAGCGGCCCGAGCAGCGGCCCGAGTTCCTCGAAGATGTCGTCGACGGTCTCGACCAGCTTCGCGCCCTGGCGGATCAGCGCGTGGCAGCCGCGCGCCTGCGGGTTGTGGATCGAGCCGGGGATCGCGAACACCTCGCGGCTCTGTTCGAGCGCGTAACGCGCGGTGATCAGCGAGCCGGAGCCGTGCGCTGCCTCGACCACCAGCGTGCCGAGTGCGAGCCCGGAAATGATGCGGTTGCGGCGCGGGAAATTCTCGGCGAGCGCCGGCACGCCGACCGGGAATTCGGAGATCAGCGCACCGCGCACGCAGATGTCGTGCGCGAGCGTCTTGTGGCGCGCCGGATAGACGCGGTCGAGTCCGGTCGCGCAGACCGCGATCGTGTGGCCGTCGACCTGCAGCGCGCCGCGATGCGCGGCGCCGTCGATGCCGAGCGCGAGACCGGAGGTGACGACGAAGCCGCGTTTCGCCAGTTCGGCGGCGAACGCCTGCGCGTTTTCCAGGCCCTGCGGGGTCGCCGTGCGGCTGCCGACGATCGCCAGCTGCGGCATCGTCAGCAGTTCGGGATCGCCCTGGCAGAACAGCACGAGCGGCGGCTGCGCGATCTGCCGCAGCATGGCCGGATAGGCCGGGTCGTTCAGCGTCAGCAGATGCCGTTGCGGTTGCGCGAGCCAGTCGCGGTCGGCGGCGATCGCGTCGGCGTCGGGCTGGCGGATCGCGTCGGCCTGCGCGGCGTTCAGACCGGCGCCGCGCAGCGCGGCGCGCGACGCGCCGACCGCGGCCTCTGCCGAGCCGAACGTTTCGAGGAGCTTGTCGACGGCGGCACTGCCGACGCCGGGCGCGCGGCAGAGCGTCAGCCAGGCGTTCAGCGCCGCGGTGGACACGCCTTGCCGGCCGGCAGCCGCGATGCCGGAACGATCTGCATCAGGACCGCTCGCCGTCCTTCGGCTTCTCGACGCGGTCGAGCACGTGGATCTCGCGCGTCGCGCTCACGACCAGCGCGTACGACACGCGCTTTTCGACCTTGAACACCATCAGCGTGCCGGCGTACAGCGGCGGCAGCGTCACCAGGCGGCGCGTGTACGGATCGCGCGCCGTGCGGTTGGCCTGCAGGATGCTGAGCACGTGGCCGGGTTCGATGCCTTCGCGCGTGCCGCGGTTGAGCCTGACGACCTGATATTGGCCGATCTGCGAGACGCCGTCGTAGACCGACAGGATGCGGCCGCCGACCGCATGGTCCGGCGCATGCGGATAGAAATTGGCCTTGAACGTGTCATCGAGCGGCTTGATCAGGCGATCGCCCGGCAGCGTCTCGCGCGTGCTGTCGCTGATGATCGCGGTCGACGGCGAACCGAATTCGCGGATGTCGACGCTGCCGACCGGCGTGCCTTCCCAGCCGAGCATCTCGCCGCTGTCCGGGTCGATGAACTTCCGGCCGAGACGGATCGTGTCCCAGTGCCAGGCGCCGCCTTGCGGCACTTTCTGCAGATAGACGAGGCTGCCGGTGCCTTCGACGATATGCGGATCGACGAAGCTCAGCACATACGGCGCGTCGCGCAGCTCGTCGGCGTCGACGAGGCGCGGCGTGCGCAGGAAATCGCGGATGCTTTCGAGCGAGATCGTCGGGATCGCCTCGTCGAGCGGCCGTTCGCGGACGCGTGGCGACAGATGCTCGACGTCGGCCGACAGGCCGTCGCTGGCCGCCAGCATCGGCCGGCCGTCGCGCCACATCAGCGTCAGCACGTCGCCCGGATAGATCAGATGCGGATTGCGGACGTGGTCGTTGACGTACCAGATCTCCGGCCACTGCCACGGCTGCTTGAGGAAGTGATTGGCGATGTCCCACAGCGTGTCGCCTTTCTTGACGACATAGTGCAGCGGCGCGTCCTCGCGCAGGCGCACCGGCGCCGGCGGCGCGGGCGGCGTCTCGACCGGGCCGGGCGCGGCGGTCGGCGCCTGTTCCGGCAGCGCATCGCCCGCATAGGCTTGATGCTCGGCCGGGCGACTCGCGCACGCCGTCAGCAGCAGCGCCAACAGCGCGCCGTGAATGATCGTCAAGCCGTTATACTTGCGCATGGCGGCGCATTCCCCCGGAAGCTCTGCCAGACCAGAAAAACTCTGGGCAAACTCTAGACGGCTCAATCGTTTGCCGTCAAATCTGGCGGTTGTTTCTAAGAC
>DASSVA010000166.1:0-2067 GCA_035706385.1 Solimonas sp.
TTCGGCGTCATGGGAATGCCGCAGTCGGGACATGGCAAGCTGATTCATCCGCAGGCGCAACATTGGATGCGACGCGTGAACGATCGCTGAGTGCGGATACCGCGCGACGGCGTTCACCGCGGTTTCAGCGCCGGCGGTCCACCGTGTCGGCTTCTTCCCTGCATCACGGACGTCCGACATGAAAGCCCTGATCCTCAACTGCACGCTCAAGCCGAGCCCGGAGCGCTCGAACACCGCGGCGCTGGCGGACGTGATCGCCGACGCGTTGCACGGTCACGGCGTCGAGACCGAAAAGCTGCGCGCGCTCGATCATCACATCGCGCACGGCGTCAAAACCGACATGGGCAGCGGCGACCAGTGGCCCGCGTTGCACGACAAGCTGCTCGCCGCCGACATTCTCGTGATCGCCAGTCCGACCTGGCTCGGACGGCCGAGCAGCGTCGCGCAGCAGGTCCTCGAACGGATGGATGCGATGATCACCGAAATGCGCGACGGCAAGCCGGTCGCTTACGGCAAGGTCGCCGGCGTCGTCTGCACCGGCAACGAGGACGGCGCGCATCACGTCATCAGCGAAATCTGCGGCGCGCTGATCGACATCGGCTACACGATCGCGCCGCAGGCGTGGACGTACTGGAACCGCGGCCCGGGCCCGGGCAAAAGCTATCTTGAGACCGATGAGCGGCATGACTGGTCGGCGAAAACCGGCCGCCAGGCAGCGGCGAATCTCGTCACCGCCGCACAGGCACTGCGGGAGGCAACGTTCCGCTATGCGCAGTGACGGGTTTCACCGCTGTCAGCGGGAGCGCGCGAGATCGATCAGCGCGATGCCGAGTTCAGCACGGCGCGTGCGGCGCAGATGCGCGGCGGTCTCGACGATCGTCACCTCCAGCGTCGGATGCGCGACCGCTTCGAGCAGATGGCCGCCGCGCGTGCTGCCGTCGCGCAGGCCGACGACGGCATGCAGGTGCAGGCTCGGCCTGCCGTCGTCGCCGGACGCGATGTCGCCGATCAGGCTGAGACCTTCGCACTGCTCGTCGACGACGATCGGCTGGTATTGCTTCGTCGCGAAATCGAACCAGCCGAGCGTCGCCCGCGAGAATGCGCCGATCGCGGTGATCGACGCACCGCTCAGATCGTTCTGCACGGCGAACGCGGTGATCGCCGAAAACGCCTCGTCGCCCGAATCGAGCACGAGAACGTAGGTCCGCGCGTCGGCTTGCATCGCCACGAGTTGCGATTTCATTGCCGTCTCCTTGCGCCGTCCGTGGCGCGTCGTGATGTCCGTTCGACCTCGGCCGGAGCGCGGCGTTCTCACGGCAACGGCGCGCGCCGCGCACCGGCGCGTACGTGATCGCGTGGCCACGCCTGCCAGACGTGGTGGCGCAGTCGCGGAAAGCGCTGCTGTAACGCGCCGATCTTCAGCGACGCGCTGCGCCAGGTCAGCGGCATGCGATCGACGCGACCGTGACACGACGAGCAGCCGACGCCGCCCGCGACATGCACGCTGTGATCGAAATAGACGAAGTCGGGCAGATCGTGCACGCGCTGCCACGCCAGCGGCGCATCGGCGTCGGTCCAGGCTCTGCGCAGCGGCGCGAGCATCGGCGCGTCGCGATAGAGCTGCGAATGGCAGGTCATGCAGGTCGCCAGCGTCGGCAGCTTCGCGGCGGCGCCGGTTTCGACGCCGGTATGGCAGTAGCGGCAATCGAGGCCGACGTCGCCGACGTGGTGCTTGTGCGAAAACGCTCGGCTGCATCAATGGCTACGCGCGCTTGCCGGCACGGCGCGCCCGCGCTTTCGCCGTTCCTTTCGCCGGCGCTTTCGCCGATCGGCGCTTCGCCGTCTTGCGTGCCGGCGTACGTCGATTGCTGGCGATGCTCTTCTGCAGCAGCGCCATGAAATCGACGACCTTGTCGGACGACGCCACTGCCTGCGCTTCCGGCGCGAGCTTGCGGCTGATCGTCGCGCCCTTCTTCTTCAGCCGCTGGCGGATCGCGCGACTGAGCTTTTCGCGAAAATCATCCTTGTATTGCGAAGGCTTGAAGTCGCCGCTCATCGACTCGACCA
>DASSVA010000167.1:0-2157 GCA_035706385.1 Solimonas sp.
CTGGTTTTCTGTCTGAGCGGCCTGTACCTGTTGCAGCTGCAGGCCCGGCGCCGTCGTTCGACCTGGCCGCTGGTCGGCGCCGGTCTTGCGCTGCCGCTGCTGCTGATCCTGCTGTTTGTCCATCAAGGGTGACGTCATGCGTGCTTCACTATCCATCGTTCTCTGCGGGCTGGCGTCGACGCCGGCGCTCGCCGCCGATCTCGATCTCAAGCTGCAGCTTCCGCAGCTCGACGTCGCCGAATATCACCGGCCGTACGTCGCGGTCTGGCTGGAGCGGCCCGACCAGAGCGTCGCCGCCAATCTCGCGGTCTGGTACGACGTCAGGAAACGCGACGGCGAAGGCGAGAAATATCTCAAGGACCTGCGCCAGTGGTGGCGCCGCAGCGGCCGCGAGCTGCAGATGCCGGTCGACGGCGTCAGCGGTGCGACGCGCGCGGTCGGTGAATACGAACTGGCGTTCGCGTCAGCGCAGCCGCCGCTCGCCGATCTGCCGGCCGGCGAATACCAGCTCGTCGTCGAAGCCGCGCGTGAAGCGGGCGGTCGCGAGCTGCTGAAGATCCCGTTCACGTGGCCGGTCGCCAAGGCCGCGTCGCTGCAGGCGCAGGGCACGAGCGAGCTCGGCGCCGTGTCGCTGGCGCTGAAGCCTTGAATCCCGTCCGCACGACACCGGAGCCGTCGATCATGAAAACTTTCTTCCGCGCCTGCATCGCTGTGCTGGCCGCGCTGCTGCCGTTCGCCGCGCATGCGCACAAGGCGTTCCTCGTGCCGTCGTCGACGGTGCTGACCGAGAGCGACCACGAGGTCACGGTCGATGCCGCGATCTCGAACGACCTGTTCTATTTCAATCATGCGCCGCTGCGTCTCGACGATCTGCAGATCACCGCGCCGGACGGCAGCGCGGTGACGCCGGAGAACGTCGTGAGCGGCCGCTTCCGCAGCGTCTTCGACGTGCCGCTCGCGCAGGCCGGGACCTACCGCATCGCCTCGGCGACGAGCGGCATGTTCGCGAGCTGGCAAGGCGACGACGGCAAGCCGCGTCGCTGGCGCGGCAGCGAGGCCGCATTCAAGACCGAAGTGCCGGCCGATGCGAAGAACCTGCGCGTGACGCAAATGGCGAATCGCGTCGAAACCTTCGTCACCGTCGGCAAGCCGAGCGTCGGCGCGCTGGCGACGACCGGCGTCGGTCTCGAACTGCTGCCGGTCACGCATCCGAACGATCTGTTCAGCGGCGAAAAGGCGACGTTCAAGCTGTTGCTCGACGGCAAGCCGGCCGCCGGTCTGACGGTGACGGCGACGCCGGGCGGCACACGCTATCGCGACCGGCAGGACACGATCGAGACGACGACCGATGCCGACGGCGCGTTCTCGATCGTCTGGCCGCAGCCCGGCCTGTACTGGCTCCATGCCAGCCAGGGCGGCGGTCGCGAAGAGCCTGACGCGGCGCCGGCGAAGAACGCCAGGGCCGGCAAGAACGCGGAGCCGCAGGCGCGTCCGCGCCGCGTCGGTTATTCGGCGACGCTGGAAGTGCTGCCGTAAGCTCGCCGATGAATGTCGCCGCGCCGCCGGCGCGGGTCCTGGTTCCGCCGGTGCTCGACGATCTGCCGAGGCTGCCGGACGCGCGGGCCGCCGTCCGCGAATGGTCGGGTGAGACGATGGGCACGCGCTGGTCGGTGAAGTTCGCGCCGACCGGCGATGTCGCGACGACCGTGCCGTTCGCGATCCAGCAGGCGCTCGATCGTATCGTCGGGCAGATGAGCACCTGGCTGCCGTCGTCGGAACTGAGCGTCTACAACGATGCGGCGGCCGGCCGCGCGTTCACGCTGTCGGCCGGTTTCGTGACGGTGCTCGACGCCGCATTGCAGCTCGCGCGCGACACCGGCGGCGCCTACGATCCGAGTGTCGGCGCGCTCGTCGATCTCTGGGGTTTCGGGCCGGCGCCGCGGCGCACGATGCCACCGTCGCCGCAGGCGATCACTGCCGCGTTGGCGCGTTGCGGCTGGCGACGGCTCGATTTCGATGCCGCGCATCGCCGCATCACGCAGCCCGGCGGGCTGCGGCTCGATCTGTCGTCGATCGCCAAGGGCTACGGCGTCGATCGCGTCTGCGACGTGCTGCGCGCATCCGGCATCGACCACTTCCTCGTCGAAATCGGCGGCG
>DASSVA010000168.1:0-4073 GCA_035706385.1 Solimonas sp.
AACGGCGCCGCGATGAAATCGGTCTGGCAGGTGATCTGGGAATACGCCGCGCATTTTCGCAATGAGCGCTACTGGGCGCAGATGCATCGTCTGCTCGGCGCGCTGTCGAACGACGAACTGCAACTGCTGTCGCTCGATCACATCGGCGGGTCGCGCCTCGCCTACATTTCCGCGCCGGTGTTCTCGCCGGACGGCGACGTGCTGTTGTCGATCTCGCTGTCCGGCTTCACGCGCAAGCTCGATGCGCGCGCGGTCGCGCGCCTCGCCGAGCGCGTCTGCGAAGCGGCCGCGAACGTGACGAACGCGACGCGCGGACGGATGCCGCGCACGTAATCACTCCCTCTCCCCGCTTGCGGGGAGAGGGAATTCTCCTTTTCCATATCTGGAATCCCCCTTCCGAGCCCGCGTGCTAGCGTGCCGCCACCGCGATACACGCGCCGGATTCGTCTCGAGCGCGCGACGGAGGAGAGACGATGAAAGTACAACCCGCGGCCTTTTTCCGGACGACGCTGCCGCTCGACCTGTCGCGGCTTGCCGAGCTCGACGGCGGCCGCTATCACTCGATCTGGCTGCCCGATCACATGGTCAGCTTCTGGCCGGACGCGATCTGGACGCCGGAGTTCACCGATCTGGCGACCGTCTCGCCATCGCCGCATCGCCATCTCGACGGCATGGCGGTCGCCGCCGCGGCGGCGGTGCTGACGAACAACGTGCCGATCGCGACCAGCGTCGTCGACACGGTGCGCCGCCATCCGGCGCTGCTCGCGCAGAGCGCGCTGACGATCGACCATCTGGCGAAAGGCCGTTTCATTCTCGGCCTCGGCAGCGGCGAGACCGAGAACACCGTGCCGTACGGTTTCGATTTCGCCAAACCGGTTGGCCGCTTCGAGGAAGCGCTGCAGGTGATCCGCCTGTTGTGGGACCGCGATGGCCCGGTCGATTTCGACGGCCGGTTCTTCAAGCTGCAGCACGCACGCCTCGACACCGAGCCGTACGAAGGAAAATTCCCGCGCATCTGGGTCGGCGCCAGCGGTCCGCGGATGCTGGAAATCGCCGGCCGCCATGCCGACGGCTGGTGGCCGGCCGGCGCGTGGACGCCGGACGATTTCGCGGCGAAGCTCGCCGCGCTGCGCGCGTCCGCCGAGCGCGCCGGCCGCGATCCGCTGGCGATCGTGCCGGCATACATCCAGATCTGCTTTCTCGGCGACGATGCCGAACTGGCGAAGATTCTCGACGCGCCGCTGGTGCGCTCGCTGATCATGCAGTTCCCGGCCGAGCTGTTGAAGGCGAACGGCTTCGAGCATCCGCTCGGCGAGAACTGGCGCGGTTATCAGGACATCAATCCGGCGGTGCTGCCGCGCGAACGGATTCTCGACATGCTGAGCCGCACGCGCCCGGAAATGCTGCTCGCGGTGACGCCGCACGGCACGCCGAAACAGGTCGCGCGGATCATCAAGGGCTATGTCGACGCCGGCCTGCGCGTGCCGAAGATCATGGACTACGGCGGAATGGCCGGCCTCGCCTATGCGGCGAGTTCCGCGCAGAAAGTGCGCGAAGCCGAGGACGAACTGCTGCGGCTGTGCGGAGACATCGCATGAGCGAATCGATGCTCGACGCCGAGGCGCTGCTCGCCGCCGCGCAGGCCGAGACCGGCCTCGCCGACTACGGCGACGATGCGACGTTCGGAACGCGTTTCGGTCTCGCCGTCGATCATCTGAACGGCATCGGCATGGACGAAGCCGGCCGGCGCGCCGGCGCCGCGGTCTGCCATTGGCTGCTCGTTTCGCGGCTGCGGCTGATCGACGACCGCAAACGCTACCCGATCGCCGCGGAGAAAATCGTCAAACCCCTGTTCGCGACCGGCCAGCCGCGCTCCGGCACGACGCTGCTGCACGCGCTGATGTCGGTCGATCCGAACGCGCGCGCACTGCGCTTCTGGGAAACGATGTATCCGTCGCCGCCGCCCGGTCTTGCCGACGGCCGCGGCGATCCGCGCCGCGCGCAGGCCGATGCCGACTGGCGCGAGATCAACGCGAAGATTCCGAAATGGCTGGTCAGCCATCCGTACAACGACATGCTCGGCGACGGCCTGCCGGAGGACGAGCGGACCTGGGCGCTCGACTTTCGCGTGATGACGCCGACCGCGTGGTGGCGCGTGCCGATGGGCATGAAGATCGGCGGCCTGCCGCTCGACGCGCGCGCGCAGTACGCGATCCACAGGATGATGCTGCAGCAGTTCCAGTACGCGCGGCCGAAGAAATACTGGGTGCTGAAAGGCTTTCACGGCGCGCGGCTCGAAGCGCTGTTCGAGACCTATCCGGACGCGAACATGATCTGGACGCATCGCGACCCGGTGCAGGTCATCGCGTCGCGGATCATGATGGCGGCTGAACTCGTCGAGGGCATGGTCGGCCATGTCGATCTCAGGGAACAGGCGGCGATCCAGCTCGCCGATGCACGCGCGAGCATCGAAGCGATGATGAAGGCGCCGATGCTCGACGATCCGCGCATCCATCACGTGCGCTACACCGACTTCGTCGCCGACCCGGTCGGCACGATCCGGCGCTTCTACGAACGCAGCGGCGTGGCATGGACCGATGAAGCGGAAACCGCGATGCGCGATTACCTGAAACACAACCGCGGCGACCGCTATGGCAAGTTCACGTATTCGGCCGATCTGATCGGCGTCGACATCGATGAACTGCATCGCGAGTTCGCGCCGTTCCGCGAACGCTTCGGCATCGCGATCGAAAAGCGCTGAGCGCGCCATGAGCCTGCACGATCGCCTCTCGGTGCACAGCATCTGCTTTGCCGATGCCGGCATCGACGCGCTGTTCGATCACTGGTCCGCGCTCGGTGCGCGCCGCGTCAGTTTCTCCAGCGGCCAGGTGCTCGACCACGGTGCACAGGCCGTGCGCGCGAAGCTCGATGCCGGCGGCCGGCGCGCGGAAACGATGACGCACGTGCTGCGGCCCGGCGCGCTGAGCGGCCGCGACGACGACATCGCCGCCGATCGCGCGCGGCTGCGTGACGCGATCGCCGCGGCGGCGACGATCGGCGCGCGCTCGATCTACCTGCTCAGCGGCGGCCGGGGCGCGCTCGACTGGCAGGCCGCCGCCGAGGTCTTCGCCGAAACCGTCGCGCCGTGCCGCGCGATCGCCGCCGAGGCCGGCGTCGCGCTCGCCATCGAGAACGCCTCGCCGCTGTACGCCGATCTGCACATCGGCAACAGCCTGCGCGACACGATCGCGCTCGCCGAGCAGGCCGGCATCGGCGTCTGCATCGACGTCTGGGACTGCTGGACCGAAGCCGGCTTGCCGGCACTGATCGAACGCGCGATGCCGATCTGCCGCGTGATCCAGCTCAGCGATCATGTTCCCGGCGATCGCGCGCTGCCGTGCCGCGCGGTGCCCGGCGACGGCGCGATCCCGCTGCGCGCGATCGTCGCCCGCGCACTCGCGCTCGGTTACGACGGCGCTTTCGATCTCGAACTGATCGGGCCGCGAATCGATCGCGAAGGCCATCGGCCGGCGGTCGCGCGCGCCGCCGACGTGCTCGGCGCGATGCTGCGATCGCTGGGCGCTTAGGATCAATTCATCGTCATTGCGAGGAGCCGCAGGCGACGAAGCAATCCAGCAGCGCGCTACGCAAACGGAGTATCCGGATCGCCACGGCTGCTGCGCAGCCTCGCGATGACAAAATTATTCAGCGCTTTCCTGGCGAAGGAGCCGACGATGAGCTTTGGCGAGCATTCCGACGACGACGCGCTGCGCAACGCCTGGCGGCAGTTCTGCGCACAGTTGCAACAGGCCGGCGAGCGCGCGTTCAAGGACGAAAATCCGGCGACGCCGTTGCAGCGCGCCGATGCGTTCCGTTTCCTCACGCAGAATCTCGGCCAGGCCTTCGATCTCGCGCTCGAAACGAAGGACACCAAATTCCCGGCGCTGCACGCGTTCTGCGGACCGACGCGCAAGCTCGGCGGCGACGCCGCCGATCTCGTCTATCTGCAGGCGTGGATCGACGGCGAATCGGTCTACCGGATCCGCGGCAACAAAGGCACGGCGCGCTTTCTC
>DASSVA010000169.1:0-5330 GCA_035706385.1 Solimonas sp.
GAGCCGGCGGATCATCGCCGCGATCACGGCGATCTGCGCGGCATCGCCGAGCAGGCCGAGCTTGATCGCGCGAATCTCGCTGTCGGCGAGCAAGCGTTCGATCTGCTCGGCCAGCAGACCCGCATCGACCGCCTGCACGCGCGCGACGTCGCGGCTGTCCTGCACGGTCAGCGCGGTGATCACCGTCAGCGCGTGGGCGCCCTGCGCGGCGATCGCTTCGATGTCGGCGTGCACGCCGGCGCCGCCGGCGGGATCGTGGCCTGACAGACACAGGACGGTCGGCGCGGTGGCGTTCATCGGGCGATTCCGGTGCTTGACAGCGGCAATGAATTTACGCTGCGCTGCGGCATGTTATGCACAGTGGCGGGGCCGGGCCGGCGACAAGCCGCCTGCCAGCGACATTTTTCCGTCAAAATCCCGTAAAAATTCAACAAGTGCATGTTTCGCATTGGAAAATCGACATGAACACAAACTGGCCCGCCGGCAAAAAGCGACGCAGTTACCGTCACTTATGATGTTGCCCTGCTTATTGTGCACAAAGATATCCACAGAGATTGTGGGCAGAATCGTATTTTCTCTTTAACAGTCAGCAATTAATGAATAAAGCTAAAGTGAAATCGCGAATAGAGCGACGGCGACGATGCGGCGCCTGAGCCGCTGCGGGGTCGCGCTGCTGGTCGCGTTCGGCGGCGCGCCGGTGTTCGCGGCCTTGCCGGCCTACGTCACCGATGCGCACGTCGCGGAACTGTCGGGCTGCGCCCGTTCGCGGCTCGATCCGCAGCGGCTCTGGGTGCACAACGACAGCGGCAATCCGGCGCAACTGTTCGCGATCGATCTGCAGGGGCGTGTGCGGCAGACGGTCGCGGTCGATGCCGCCGCCGCGCTCGATTGGGAAGACATCGCGGGTTTTCGCTGGCGCGGGGCGCCGTATCTGGCGGTTGCCGATACCGGCGACAACCTCGTGCGACGCGACGAGGCCGCGGTACTGTTGCTGGCCGAGCCGGCGCCGGGCATCACGCGCGTCGCGCCGCAGCGCACGATTCATTTTCGTTACCCCGACGGTCCGCACGATGTCGAAGCGATCGCCGTCGACGCGGTCGCCGGCGACATCCTGCTGCTCGAAAAGCGCCGGCCGCCGGCACCGTTGTACCGGCTCGCACTCGACGGGCCGGAACACCAGCAGGCGCAACGGATCGCGACGCTGCCGGACTGGTGGCCGGAACCGCCGACGCCGGTCGAGACGCTGCTGGCCGGCCACTACCGCGGCGCGGCCAGCGCGATGGACCTGTCGGACGACGGCCTGCATCTGGCGATTCTGACCGCGACGCACTGGATGGTGTTCACGCGCAGCCCGGGCGAGCCCTGGGCGCACGCGCTGGCGCGCGCGCCGCAGATCGCGCGCATTCCGCGTGCGAACGTGCCGCGCTACGCGATCTTCGAGGCGCTGTGCTGGGCGGCCGACGGCGGGTTGTGGATCAGCGGCGAACGTCTGCCGGCGCCGCTGCTGCACGTCGCACCGGGGCGCTGACTACGGCGCGGATTCGGGCGCCGGCGCCGGCGCCGCGGCGTCATCCGCGGGTGGCGGCAGCACCGGCACCGGCATCGGTTCGTCGTCGGGTTCGAGCGGCGGCGCCGGCGCTGCGGGCGGCGGCGTTTCGGGCGCGGCTTCCGGTACCGATTCAGGTACCGGTTCCGGCACGGATTCCGGCGCAGACTCGGATGACGGCGCCGGCGCCGCTTCGATCGGCAGATCGCCTTCGTCTTCGTCGATCTGTCGCTGCAGCTCGTCCGGAATGTCCGGTTCCGGTTCGGCTGCGGGGCGATGGCCATAACCCATCTGGCCGACGATCCAGCCGACGCGGCGCTGCACGTAATGTCCCGGATGCGTGACGCTCCAGTGCCGCGGACTCGGCAGCACCGACGCCAGGCGCGCGGCTTCGTTCGCCGTCAGCGTCGCCGCCGAATGGTGGAAATACGCCTGCGACGCCGCTTCGACGCCGTAGATGCCGGGGCCGAACTCGGCGATGTTGAGATACATCTCGAGGATGCGCGGCTTCGGCCAGAACGCTTCGATCAGGATCGTGTAACCGGCCTCGATTGCCTTGCGGAAATAGCCGCCACCCGGCCACAGGAACAGGTTCTTCGCGGTCTGCTGACTGATCGTCGACGCGCCGCGGACATGCTTCGAGCGCCGGTTGTGCGCGCGTGCTTTCTCGATCGCTTCAAGATCGAAGCCGTCATGCGTGTAGAACTTCTGGTCTTCGGACGCGACCACGGCGCGGCCCGCCATCGCGCTGATCTTCTCGCGCGGCACCCAGTGATAGCGCACCGGCTTGACCGGGCTCTGCAGCATGTACGCGGTCGTCGGCGGCGGAATCCAGCGCAGCAGCGCGACCGGCAGCACGGTCACCGCGAGCGCGCCGAGCAGCAGCCACCACAGCAGACGGCGACCGGCATGGCGTTTCTTCATTTGCGGCCCTGGTGGCGATCGAGGTCGAAGACCGGCAGGCGCAGATTCCACCAGATCGCCGCCAGCCGCAGGCCGGCGATCGCGGCCATGCCGAGATAGCTCGCGGTGTCGCGGTCGAGGCCGGCGCGCTGCGCGACGACGTACAGCGTCGCGCCGGCGACCACGGCGCTGGCGTAGATGCGGCCGCGCTGCAGGATCATCGGAATGTCGTTGCACAGCACGTCGCGCAGCACGCCGCCGAACGTGCCGGTGATCACGGCGATGACGACGACGATCAGATCCGGCAGTTCGCCGCGTTCGGCGATGCGCGCGCCGGAGATCGAGAACATCGCCAGGCCGATCGCATCGGCGATGTCGAGCTGGCGCTCCGGCGGATGGCGATAGCGCACGTAGAACATCGTCAGCACCGCCGCGACGAAGATCGCGATCAGATACGCCGGATCGACGAACCAGAAGATCGTGCGGTTCATCAGCAGGTCGCGCAGCGTGCCGCCGCCGATCGCGGTGACCGTGGCGATGACGATGACGCCGACGATGTCGAGCCGCTTGCGGCCGGCGGCGAGCGCGCCGGACACGGCGAACACGCCGACGCCGATGAAGTCGAGGATGCGGACGAGCTGCATCCGCCGATTCTACGTCGGCGCCGGCAACGGCAGTCCGAGATTCTTCCAGAGACGCAGTGTCGGCTCGGCCTGATTGAGCGTGTAGAAGTGAATGCCGGGCGCGCCGTTCTTCAGCAGCGTTTCGCACAGCCGCGTCACGACTTCGAGGCCGAAATCGAGCAGCGCGGCCTTGTCGTCCTGCAGCGCTTCCAGACGCAGCCGCACCCAGCGCGGAATCTCGGCACCGCACGCGGCCGAGAAGCGCAGCAGCTGCGCGGTGTTGACGATCGGCATGATGCCCGGCACGACCGGCACCGACAGTCCGGCGCGCTCGCTGCGCTCGACGAAGTCGAAATACGCGTCGGCGTTGTAGAAGTACTGCGTCACGACGCCGTGCGCGCCGGCCTTGACCTTGCGCACGTAGGCGTCGAAGTCCGCCTGCGGACTGGCCGCCTGCGGATGCGTTTCCGGATAGCCGGCGACTTCCAGCGTGAAGTGCTCGCCGTGCGTCGCGCGAATGAATTCGATCAGCTCGTTGGCATAACGGAATTCGCCCGGCGCCGCATTGCTCATCGCCGTCGCTGGCAGATCGCCGCGCAGCGCGACGATGCGCGTCACGCCGGCCGCTTTGTACTGCGCCAGCAGCGCGGCGATGCGCGCGCGCGTCGAGCCGACGCAGGTCAGATGCGGCGCCGCCTCGATGCCGGTCTGCTCGATCACCTTGATGATGGTGTCGTAGGTGCCGTTCTGTTCGCTGCCGCCGGCGCCGTAGGTGACGCTGAAGAACGCCGGCTTCACGGTCGCCAGTTCGCCGATCAGTTTCGGCAGATTGTTCCAGCCCTGCGGCGTGCGCGGCGGGAACAGTTCGAACGAGAAATGGATGTCGTCGGTGTTCATGTCGGTTCAGGCGCGTGCGCGCGCGAGTTCGTGCGGACAATGCGCGCTGTTGAGCGTGACGCCGCCCCGCGCGTTCAGTTCGCGCAGCCGGCGCTGATTGGCCTTGCGCGCGCCGTTGTCGACCGCCAGCAGCGTCTGGAAGACGTTCAGGCCGGCAGGGCAGTGGCCGTCGCCCGTGACTTCGGTATGGAAGAAATAAGCGTCGCCGCAATGCAGGTGCCAGCCGTCGCCGTCCTTCGCCGCGACGCCGGTATGGCCGCGCGTGTGACCGGCCAGCGGCACGAGCAGGATTTCGTCGTCGCTGTCGCCGAGCGCGCACACGGCGTCGAAGCCGTTCCAGCGTTCGCCGACCGCGCGATGTGTCCGCCATTTCGGGCCGTGTGCCCACAGCCGCGCTTCATAGCGCTGCTTTTCGATCAGCGTCGGCGGCGCGCGTGCGGCGTCCAGTTCCGGCGCGTGCACATGCACTGTCGCGTCGGGGAAATCGGCGAGCGCACCGGCGTGATCGAAATCCAGATGCGTGAGCACGATGTCGCGCACATCGCTGGCCGCGAAGCCGAGCGCTTCGATCTGCGCACGCGCGGTTTCCGCGATGCTGAGCTTCGGTCGCATCAGCGCTTTCAGGTGGCCGTGCACCATGCCGTCGACCTGCGCTCTGCCGAGCCCGGTATCGACCAGCGTCAGGCCGTTGCGGCCCTCGATCAGCCAGCAGTGGCAGACGATCCGCGCCGGTTCCAGCCAGCGACCTTCGCCCTGCATCAGGCGACGACCATGCGGGCACATCGAGCCGCAATTGAGGTGGTGGATTTTCATGGGACGGGAAACGGGAAACGGGAAACGGGAAACGGGAAACGGGAAACGGGAAACGGGAAACGGGAAACGGTTAGCTGTGCTTGGCTTTTAATGCCTTCATCAGCGCATTGAGTTTGGCCGAAACGCGATCGAGCAGCATCGTCAGATCGGGATGCTCTGCCGCAAGGCCGACGCGCACGGCGAGTTGGATTTGGGTATCCGCCTCCGACAGGGATCCGCGCGCGACGCTGAGAAAATGCAAATACTCGGCGCGCGAAATGCGCGCGGCGCCTTCGGCGATGTTCGACGGCACGCTGACCGCGCAGCGGCGAAGCTGCGCGGTCAGGCCAAATCGTTCATCGGCAGGGAAGTTCGATGTGAAGCGGTAGATGACCTCCACCAGCAGCATGGCGTCCTGCCAGACCTGCAGCTGTTCGTGAGCTCTGATCCCGCTTCCCACTTCCCGTTTCCCGGCCTGAACTCAGTAGCGATAGTGATCCGGCTTGTAGGGGCCTTCGACCGGCACGCCGAGGTAATCGGCCTGCGCGGCGGTGAGCGTCGTCAGCTTC
>DASSVA010000170.1:0-4861 GCA_035706385.1 Solimonas sp.
GAAGAACTGCAGTTGCAAGGCAAGGGACTCGATGATGCGCTGAAGTACGTGATCGGCGGCTACTACGAGCACACCGACTCGAAAGGTCAGATCGCCGGCACTTCGCTGTTCTTCGTCGATGTCCTTCAGAAGTACGATCTGACCAAGCATTCGGTCGCGCCTTTCGCGCAGGCGACGCTCGATCTGGGCGCGGTCGCCGACGCACTGAGCGGCCTGAATTTCACCGCGGGCGTGCGTTACACCTGGGACGACACCAACGGTACGGCATCGATCCGTCAGGTCGCCGCCGGCCTGATCCCGCTCGTCGACGTGTCGCACGACGCGCAGGCCAAGGCCTCCGCACTGACCTACACCGCCGGACTCGATTACAAGTTCGGCGCGTCGCTGCTGTATGGCAAGGTCAGTCGCGGCTACAAGTCCGGCGGCATCTCGGTGGTGGTCGTCAATCCCGACCACTACACCTACAAGCCGGAATACGTGACGAACTACGAGCTCGGCGAGAAAACCGATTTCGAGATCGCCGGCATCCCGGCGCGCATCAACTCGGCGGTCTACTACACCGACTACAAGAACCTGCAAAAGGCCGGCTCCGACGCTTACGTGCCGCCGAACTCGCTGAGCCCGATTCCGCAGCTCGGCGAAGCGATCTTCAACGTCGGCAAGGCCTGGGTCGCCGGCTTCGAGCTCGATGCCACCGTGGAACCGTTCACCGGCTTCACGTTCGTCGGCAGCTATGGCTACACGCGCGGCGAATACCAGAAGTTCGACCTGCTCTACGCCGGCGCCACGCAGCAGAAGGACTGCAGCGGCCAGCAACGACAGAGCGGCGACCTGCTGGAACTCAGCTGCATCCCGTACGACGCGCCGCGTCATCAGTACAGCCTGTCGGCCCGCTATCTGCTGCCGTTCGACCCGACGTACGGCGACATCGAACCGTCCGTGACCTATGCCTGGACCGACTCGCACTATTCGGCGCAGACGACCTTGCCGGGCGACGAACCGGGCGCGCGGCTGCCGGCCTATGGCCTGATCAACGCCAGCATCAGCTGGCGCCGGATCATGGGTTCGCAATTCGATCTGCAGGTTTACGGCACCAATCTGGCCGACAAGGAATACCGCATCTCGAACAGCAACCAGTGGCATCTGACGTACTTCGCCTCGTCGATCTATTCGGAGCCGCGCATCGTCGGTGCCAACCTCAGCTATCGCTGGGGCAACTGATGCGCGTGGCGTTCGAGACGACAGCGATTCGCAACACGAACTGAAAGGCGAGATCGATCCATGAATACCCGAGGGCAACGCATTCTGTTGTGGATCGCGCCGGCAGCAGGCGCGCTGTTCCTGCTGGCCTATTTCCTTTTCCCGATTTTCTCGGCGTCGCTGTCGCCGACGCAGACACCCGATGAAATCGCCGCCTTCTTCCATGACCACGGCTCCGGCATTCTCGGCGTCAGCGTCATGATCAACCTGATCGGCGGCATGCTGATCCCCCTGTTCGCGGTGACCGCGGTGCAGATGTCGCGCATCGGCAATTCGAGTCCGGTGTTCACGTATTCGTACATTCTCTGCGTCGGCATCGGCACCACGGCCTTCCTGCTCGCCGACTATTGCTGGGGAATCGCCGCCTACCGCCCCGATCGCAATCCGCAGCTGCTGACCCTGCTCAACGACATGGGCTGGTTCCTGTTCACTGCGCCGGTCGGCACGATCCTCATGCAGAACCTTTGCCTGGCCCTGGCCATTTATCTCGATACGCGTGCCGAGCCGGTGTTTCCGCGCTGGGTCGCGCACTTCAATGTCGCTACCGCGGTGCTGTTCGTGCCGGGCGCGTTCACCTTCCTGCACAAGACCGGACCGCTGGCGTGGAACGGCATTCTGTCGTTCGACTTGCGCGTGCTGACGTTCGCGGCCTACGTCGCCGTCATGTTCTTCGTGCTGCTGCGGATCGTCGGGCGCCAGACGGAAGACGTGGAGCTGCGCCTGTGAGTGTGCCCGCCGGCAGCTTCGCGTCCGCAGCCGGTGTTCCGGTGCGGCCCTGGTATCGGAGCCGCAAGCTCGATCAGTGGATCTGCTTCTGGAGCGTGCCGTTCTTCTACAACCTGTTCGGCCTGGTGTTCGTGCCGCTGAGCTCGATGATGCCGCCGAAGTCGCCGTCCGCGTCGACGCAACAGATCGTCGGCTTCTTCCAGGGCGATCACCTGCTGATCGCCTGCGTGATCCTCACGCTCTCGCTGGGCCTGGCACCGGTTTCGAACGCCGTCTATCTCACGCAAATCAAGCGGATGTCGGTCAGTCCGGCGTTCCGCGTGGCGTTCCTCGGCGGAACCGTCATGGGCGCCATCGTCGGCATGACGTTTCCGCTGTTCTGCTTCGGCCTCGGGGCTTTCCGTCCCGGGTACGATCCCGCCGTGCTGGTGATGCTGTACGACTTCGGCTACCTCGCCTTCATCGGCTCGCTGGGATGCTTCTGCGTGACCTGGGCGATGTTCGGTCTGGCGATCATCCTCGATCGGAACCGCATCCTGCCGAAGTGGCTGGGCTATTACACCGTCTGGCAGTTCATGTCCGAGCTGATGGCGGCGCCCATCTGGCTCACGCAGTCCCAGCCGTTCGGCTGGAACGGCGTGATGACCTTCTGGTTCGCCATGCTGGTTTACGTGCCCTGGCAGTTCATCATCTACGTCTGGATCTACAAGGCCATCAAGCGCCAGCCCGAGGACGAATTGGACAACGCGCCGTCGCGCACGCGCGTGCGGCAACGCGACACGGCCGGAGCCGCGCCGTGAATCGGAAGGCTGATGTCCTGCCTGCCGAGCTTGCGGCGCGAAACACCGCCGGCGGGCACGTGCCCGGCGAGCCGAGCATGTGGTTCTTCGTGATCGGCGACCTGTTCATCTTCGGCGTCTATTTCGTTTCCTATCTGTGGTTCCGCAGCGCCGATCACGCGCTGTTCCTCGACAGCCAGCGGCATCTGAATCAGGACATCGGCGTCGTCAATACCGTGATCCTGCTGACCAGCTCGCTGTTCGTCGCGCTCGGCACGGCGGCGGCGCGCGGCGGCAACGCGCGACATGCCTTGCGGCTGTTCGGCTTCGCGCTCGCCTGCGGCGCGGCGTTTCCGGTGCTCAAGGCATTCGAATGGATACCGGAAATCGCCGCCGGCTACCGGCCGGGCACGAACCTGTTCTTCATGTACTACTACGTGCTCGCCGGCATGCATCTGTGTCACGTGCTGCTCGGTCTGATGATCCTCGGCTTCGTCATGCGCGAGCTGCGGCAATCGCGTGCGCCGCGCATCCGCTTCGTCGAAACCGGTGCGACTTACTGGCACATGGTCGACCTGCTGTGGCTGGTGCTGTTCGCGCTGCTGTACCTGATGAGGTAGCCGATGGCCTTCCTGTTCCGCAATCCGCTGGTCGCGGTCTGGGCGCTGCTGACGGCGAGCACGATCCTGTCGTGGGCGCTGAGCCGCGACGGCGGCGTGACGCCGCACGCGGACATCGCCGTGACCGCCGGCGTGCTGCTGATCGCCGCCGTGAAATCGCAGCTCGTGATCCGTTATTTCATGGAAGTCCGCCACGCGCCGGCGTGGCTGCGGCGCGTCATGAACGGCTGGCTCGCGCTGCTGTTCGCACTGCTCGCCGGCATCTACATCACGAGCCTGTAGCGCCGTCGCGATCGGCGTAGAATTCCGCGTCCCTCATTTCCCGAAAGGTATTCGTCCGATGCGTCAGTAGTGCCCCGTCGTTCGCGGTCGGTCTTCCCTGCGTCACCGCAGGCGAAGCCTGTGGGCATTCACTGGATGGACGCATGACGAACACCGTCTCGCTGACGCTGCAAGGCGTCTCCTGGCAGCTGCCGCACGGCCGGCTGCTGTTCTCGCAACTCGATGAAACCTTCGATGGCCGGCACACCGGTCTGGTCGGCCGCAACGGCGCCGGCAAGAGCGTGCTGGCGCGCATCCTCGCCGGTGAACTGGCGCCGACCGTCGGCAGTTGCACGCGCGTCGGTCGCGTCCGTCATCTGCCGCAGCAGATCGCGCCGCAGCCGGGGCAAACGGTCGCCGATCTGGCCGGCGTGCGGCCGATCGTCGATGCGCTCGCGCGCATCGAGCGCGGCGGCCTGCGGCAGGACGACTTCGACACGATCGGCGAGCGCTGGGACATTCGCCAGCAGTTGCGGCACGCCCTCGCCGACGCCGGGCTCGATCATCTCGATGCGGACACGCCGGCCGCGCAACTGAGCGGCGGCGAGGCGATGCGCGTCGCGCTCGCCGGCGTCTTCATGTCCGGCGCCGATCTGCTGCTGCTCGACGAACCGAGCAATCACCTCGACCTGGTCGCCGTGCGCGCGCTGGAAAGTCTGTTGCGCCAGTATCGCGGCGCCTTGATCGTCGTCTCGCACGACGAGGCGTTTCTCGAAAACATCGCGCTGACGCACCGGCTCGTCGCGACCGCCGACGGCTGGCGGATGTCGGCGTGGTCGTGAACCGTTCGCGGCGTCGCCACGCCCTTGAAACGCGCGCGCCGGCACCCAGATTCGGTCTACCGGGGCGCCAATGTCCGGGCTCCGGGATTCGCAACTACGCTCTTCAGGAGGTTGTTCCCATGAGTACCGTTACTTTTGCCCCGCTGTTCCGCTCGACCGTCGGTTTCGACCGTTTCAGCGATCTGTTCGAGTCCGCCCTGCGCAACGACGCCGGCAGCTCGTATCCGCCGTACAACGTCGAGAAGCACGGCGATGACGACTATCGCATCGTCGTCGCGGCCGCCGGCCTCGCCGAATCCGACATCGACATCCAGGTCGAGAAGGACGTGCTGACGATCGGCAGCGGACGCCGCGACAGCGCCGAGACCGTGCA
>DASSVA010000171.1:0-7460 GCA_035706385.1 Solimonas sp.
CTTCCTTCATGTAGCGGTTGTCCGGAATCCACATCACGCCGCCGGACGTCGCCGTCGTGCCGCCGACGAGCTCGGCCTTTTCGACGATCAGCACGCGCTTGCCGGCTTCGCGTAGCACCAGGGCGGCGACGAACGAGCCGGCGCCGCTGCCGACGATGACGAAATCGTGGTTTTCGCTCATTGCTGTTTCCCTATTTAACCGTTCGTCCCGAGTGTTTCGGCGCAAGCCGAAACGTATCGAGGGATCAGCCCCTCGATACACCGCACGCTGCGCGCGCGGCACTCGGGGCGAACGGATTTCATCGACGTCATCGTGGCGGTCCGGTCTCGGCTCTTATGCGGCCTTGAACGCGTGCAGATGCACGTTCGCCATGTGCAGGTCGGCCGGCATGTCGAGGATCGCATGGAACGCGTCCGTCACCGAGTTGACCTGCGACAGCGGCTGTTCGCGCAGGTTGCGGCCGATCGCCGCATTGGCCTGTGCGAAGCGCATCGCCACCTGCGGGTCCCAGTTCGGCGGGACCGGTTCGTCGATCATCATGCCGCAGCGCACGTTGGTAACGCGGATGCCGGACGGTTTCAGCTCGTGGTAAAGCCCTTCGGAGAAACGGTCGAGGCCGGCCTTGCTGGTCTGGTAGGCGACGAGATACGGGAACAGCATGCCGGCCGATTCGGAAGACACGTTGATGATGTGGCCGCCGGCCTGCATCAGCGGAATCGCCGAACGCGCGCACAGCATCGGGCCGGCGAGATTGGTCGTGATGATGTTCATGATCTGCGCGTCCGACGCTTCGGCGATCAGGAACGGTTCGTAGACCGCGGCGTTGTTGATCAGCACGTCGATCTTCGGATGCTTCGCGGCGATCGCCGCGAACGCCTTGCGCACCGATTCGGGCGACGCGACATCGCATTCGATGGCGATCGCGCTCGCGCCGATTTCGTCGGCGACGGCCTTGATCTTCGCGAACGTGCGGCCGAGCAGCACGAGGCGGTCGCCGCCCTTGGCGAAGCGGCGCGCGAGCGCGCGGCCGAGGCCGATGCCGGCGCCGGTGATGACGATGACTTTCGACACGTTTGCAATCTCCTGGCGATGCCGGCTCAGCGCCTGGCGAAGTCGGGCGGATAGACGGACAGGTCGCCGGCATACGCGATGCCGCCTTTCCAGCGTGCACCGCTGATCTTGTTGAAGTAATGCACGGTACGCGCGGTCGAGCCCGACGACGAACGCGGCTGCATCGCGACGCCGCTCGGGCTGCGGCCGCCGGCGCGCGCGGAGAAATCGCGGATCGTGAACAGCAGGTCGTCGCTCTGCTGCGCGCACAGTACGAGCTGGTCGCCGGGGCAGTAGCGGCGCGGTTCGATCTGCAGCTCGGACAACTGGCCGCGCTTCATGCCGACGTGGCCGGGCACGTTGATGACCTCGCCGCTGTGCACGTTGTCGTACCAGTCCTGGTATTCGGCGAAACGGCCGATCGTGTAGTTCGCGAGGATGATGCTGACGCCGGACAGCGGCTGGTCGCGCTGCCAGTTCGGGCTGATCTTCCAGTCCGAATACATCCGGTAGCTGTAGATGCGCTCGCTTTCGTCGCCGTCATCGACGAGGCCGGCGTCGCGCGCGTCGGCGAGCAGCGGGCCGAGCGCCGGCAGGTCGATCGCCGGGTTCGGCAGGTCGAAGTCGTAGATGCTCAGATAGCGCCACGGCTGCGGGATGTCCGGCATGATCTGGATCGGCGACACCTCGAAGCGGTCGGCGCTGACGAAGCCGCGCAGCGCGGCGAGTGCCTTGCGGTGCGCGCCGTCGAACCAGGCCGCGTAGTCGGCGTCGCGGCCGGCCGGGACGTTGTGCAGATGCAGCGTCGTGTAGAGAGCCATTGCGTCGGATTCCTTGGATGCGTTCAGAGTGCCTGCAGATCGAGATGCAGCCGCGTCAGCTTCGACGCGGCGATTTTCCAGGTGCCGTTCTGCCGCACGTAGCGTTCGTGATAGTGACCATAACCGGTCAGGCCGGCGAAGCCGGTGCGCGCCGCGTGTGCGCTGCCGAACAGCACGCGATCCTGCATCGCCCAGATCACGCGCGCCTCGTCGTCGTTGACGAACTCGATCTCCGGCGTGTGCACCTGATGCGCAGTGCGCGCGTCGCCGACCGACGCGCGGATCTGCGCGAGCGCCGCGTCGCGGCCGCGGATCACCGGCAGCGACGAACCTTCGCTGACGTCGAGCTCGAAATCGTCGGTGAACAGCGCTGCGTAGGCGTCCCAGTTCTTGGTGTCGAGGAAACGGCAGTAACGCGCCTTGACCTCGCCGATCGCCATGCGCGCCGCGATGTTTTCGATGTCGTTCATGGACGGGTTTTCCGTTTCAGGTCAGCGATGCGCCGGCATCGACGGCGAGCATCTGGCTGGTGACGTAACGCGCCGCCTTTGAGGCGAAGAACAGAACGGCGGCGCCGATGTCCTCGGGTTCGCACATGCCGAGCGGCGGTTTGCGCCGCGCCGGACCGGCGGTCGCCGGACCGCACGCCGCGATCGCGCCGGGCGTCGCGACGCCGCCGGGTAGCACGCTGTTGACGGTGATGCCGTGTTCGGCGAGCTCGAACGCGCTGGTCAGGCTCAGCGACAGCAGCGCGCCTTTCGACGACGCATACGACGCGAGGCCGAGCACCGCCGGGGTGAGCGCGCTGTTCGACGCGATGTTGACGATCCGCCCGCCGTGGCCGGCGGCGACCATCGCGCGGCCGATCTCGCGCGTCATCAGCAGCGGCGCGCGCGCGTTGACCGTCATCATGCGGTCCCATTCGGCGGCGCTGACGTCGAGCAGCAGTTCGCGATCCTGCAGGCCGGCGTTGTTGACGAGCAGCCACGGCGTGCCGTGCGCGGCGATCACCGCGGCGCACGCGGCGACGATGGACGCTTCGTCGGCGAGATCGACGGTCACCGCATGCGCGGTATGGCCGTCGCCGCGCAGGGCGTCGACCGTGCGTGCGGCGGCGTCGCCGTCGCGGTCGGCGATGACGACCGTCGCGCCGGATCGCGCGAGCACGCCGGCGATGCCGGCGCCGATGCCGTTGCCGGCGCCGGTCACCAGCGCCAGCCGGCCGTGCAGATCGAACGCCGATGCGCCGTTCATCGCTGGATCGTCTCCTCGTTGCCTTGTCGTCGTCGGCGCCGCATATCGGCCGGCACGGACGCCGGTGCGATGTGCCGCGCCCGTCCCGTGGCGGCGATACGGTTCGCGGCGCGAACCTGCTCGTCTGCCGGCGGCGACGCTATATTAGCGACCGGCCCGCGGCCGTCACGCCATGATCAACAGAGTCGTTCATGGTCGTCGACGAAGCGCGTCATGCAGGGCAAGACAGCTTGCCTTCACGTGCAACTTGCCGCTCGGTTGCTGGTCGACACTGTTGTTGGAAAAGCGATTGTAGGATACATTTACTTAGCAAGCTCAGCAAATATCGGATCGCGCGGTCCGCGGCCGCGCCAACGCTCCCGGAAAACACCGGGACGCACTGCCGGCGACGGCAGTTCCGGGCATCGTCAAGGACGTCAGGAGGAAACCATGAAAATTCGCATCGAGAGGGCGGCATGCGTCGGCAATGCCCGTTGTGCGGCGGTCTCGGAAGAACTGTTTCCGCTGAATGAAGACGGCTACATCTCGATCGACAAGCTCGACGTCCCGGAAGGCAAGGAGCAACTCGCCCGTCGCGGCGCGCGCGCCTGTCCCGAGCGCATCATCTTCATCGAAGAAGAATGAATCGAACGGCGACGGACGGCGTCCGCCGTTCGTGCCGACACCATGAAATATCAATAAAAGGCAGGAGCGCGGGATGACCGACTTTCTCGGGTACAGGAACAAGCGGGTCGTGGTGAGCGGCTGTTTCTCCGGCATGGGCGAGGCGACGGCGAAGCTGCTGCTCGCGCACGGCGCCGAGGTGCACGGCCTCGATTACAAGGAAAGCACGCTGAACCTGGCGTCGTTCACGAACGTCGACCTGCGCGAACCGGCGTCGATCGAAGCGGCCGCGAAGAAGATCGGCGGCAAGGTCGACGCGCTGTTCAACTGCGCCG
Organism: Solimonas sp.; assembly: GCA_035706385.1. GTDB lineage: Bacteria > Pseudomonadota > Gammaproteobacteria > Nevskiales > Nevskiaceae > Solimonas. The sequence goes on from DASSVA010000171.1 coordinate 4,065, forward strand.
GACTGCCGCAGACGTTCCCGGCGCTCGACGTCATGAAAGTCAATTTCGCCGGCACGCGCCATCTCACCGAGCAGTTGCTGCCGTACATGGGCGAGGGCTCGGCGATCGCCAGCATCTCGTCGAACGGCGGTCTCGGCTGGAGCCGGCGCGTACCGGATCTGATGAAGGCGCTCGGCCAGCAGGGCTTCGATGCGTTCATGAAGCACTGCGAAGCCAATCCGGAATTCGTGCGCGAGGGTTATTCCACGTCGAAGGAGCTGGTCATCGTCTGGACGATGCTGCTGTCGCAGAGCCTGATCAAGAAGGGCATCCGCATCAACTGCACGCTGCCGGGGCCGACGCAGACGCCGATGATGGCGCATTTCGAGTCGGCGACGAAGGCGTCGGTGCTCGAAGCGGCGGCGCAACCGATCAACCGCCGCTCGACGCCGGACGAGCAGGCCGGTCCGCTGGCGTTCCTCAACAGCGCCGCCGCGAGCTACGTCAACGGCGTGTGCTTCTATGTCGACGGCGGTTTCATGGGCGGCCTGGCGACCGGGCAGATCGATCCGCGCTCGCTGATGGGCGGCTGAGGACGCTCCGTGCAGCTACTGCGCGTGCACCTGACGCTGCCCGGCGGTGCTCGGAATCCTCATGTACTGCTACGTACACTGCGGTTCCTGCGCTCCGACGGTCAGCGCCAGGCACCCGCTCGCTACGCTGCCCGGAACGTCCTTGGCATGCCACTGAGCGCACTGAACAATTTTGGAGAGAGTTGCAGATCATGAACACAGCGACGATGAGCCCCGCCGTCCCGAAGCCCGCGCATGTTCCCGATGCGGCGGTCTACGATTTCGACATGTTCGCCGATCCGGCGTATGTCGCCGATCCGCACAAGCGGATTCTCGATCTGGTGAAGAACGCGCCGCCGGTATTCTGGACGCCGCGCAACGGCGGCCACTGGATGATCATGAGCCACGAGGCGAACTTCAACGCCTCGCGCGACATCGAGACGTTTTCCAGCAACTTCATTCCGAAGGAGCGGCTCGCGGCGATGCAGGCGCAGATGCCGCGCCATCTGCCGATGCCGCTGCCGATCAACGTCGATCCGCCCGATCACACGAAGTACCGCGCGCCGCTGCAGCGCGTGTTCTCGCCGAAGACGATCAACGGTCTCAAGGACAGCATCCGTCAGCTTGCCGGCGAGCTGATCGACAAGGTCAAGGCCGACGGCCACTGCGAGTTCATGCAGGCGATCGCCGAGCCGCTGCCGGTCGTCGTATTCCTGAAGATGCTCGGCCTGCCGATCGAGCGCATGGAGGAGTATCGCGAGATCGTCTCGCAGCATCTGTCCGATCCGACGCCGAACCCGGTCGACAGCATCAAGAAGCTGTGGCGCATCGTCGACAGCATCAAGGACGTGCTCGAAGCGCGCCGCGACAACCCGCAGGACGACATCATCTCGATGCTGTGGAAAGCCGAGATCGACGGTCAGCCGACGACGATGGCCGACATGGAGAACTATTCCGTCGTGCTGTTCATCGCCGGCCTCGACACGGTGATGAACGGCATCGGTCACGGCGTCCGCTATCTGGCGACCGACCTCGCGCTGCAGGATCGCTTGCGCAAGAACCCGGAGCTGGTCGGCGAAGCGTCGGAAGAAATGCTGCGCCGCTTCACGTTCACGGTGCCGCCGCGCATCGTCGGCAAGGACTCCGTGTTCGAAGGCCTGGAGATGAAGAAGGGCGAGCGCGCGATGCTGTTCCTGCCGGCCGCCGATCTCGATCCGAAGGCATTTTCGAAGCCGGACACCTACGATCTCGACCGCGAGAACAAGACGCACATCGCGTTCAACGCCGGCGTGCACCGCTGCCTCGGCTCGCATCTCGCGCGCGTCGAACTGCAGGTCTGCTACGAGGAAATGCTCAAGCGCCTGCCGCAGTTCCGCCTCGATGCGGCGAATCCGCCGACGTTCCATTGCGGCCACGTCGTCGGCGTCAGCTCGCTGCATCTGGTCTGGGACGTCTGAGTTGGCGGGTTACAACACATCGCCGGGCCGGCCGCTGCCGCGGCTCGATGCCGACAACCGCGCGTTCTGGACGGGCGGCGAAGTCGGCGAGCTGCGCATTCATCACTGCGCGGACTGCGGCGGCTTCACGCATCCGCCGCGGCCGGTCTGCCGGCATTGCCTGTCCGACCGCGTCGCGCCGAAAGCGGTCGCCGGCACCGGCGTGATCGACACGTACACGGTCAACCACCAGAAGTGGTTTCCGACGATGGAAGTGCCGTTCGTCATCGCGCGCGTCGCGCTCGACGACGCGCCCGGCGTGATCCTGACGACCAACATCGTCGGCTGCCCGGTCGATGCGGTCGACATCGGCGACAAGGTGCGCGTGCGCTTCGAGCGGCACGACGACGTCTGGCTGCCGCTGTTCGAGAAGGTGGGCGGATGAAGGCGATCGAGGCTTACATCAGCGGCGTCGGCCAGTCCGAGGTCGGCGTCAGGCTGACGCGCCATCCGTTGCTGCTGACGGTCGACGCGGTCAAGGAAGCGCTCGCCGAAGCGGGCCTGACGATCGCGCAGATCGACGGCGTGTCGACCTATCCGGGCAAGGTGCAGGCGATGCCCGGCTTCTCGCCGGTCGGCGCCGACGAACTGGTCGATGCGCTCGGCATTCGTGCGACGTGGTACGCCGGCGGCGGCGAGATCACCTCGCAGCTCGGCGCGGTCGTCGCCGCGGCGACCGCGGTGCGCGCCGGCCTCGCGCGTCACGTGATCTGCTTTCGCACCGTCTACGAAGCGGCGGCGATGGCACGGCCGGACGAATATCCGATGCAGCGCAGCGATCGCAGCACCGGCAATTCGCAGTGGTTCTCGCCGTTCAACGCGCTGTCGGCGGCGACCTGGACCGCGCAGTACGCGATGCGCCACGTGAAGAAATACGGCCTGACGCGCGAACAGCTCGCGCAGATCGCGCTGACCGATCGCGCGCATGCCGCGCTCAATCCGCGCGCGCTGGTGCGCGAGCCGCTGACGATGGACGAATACCTGTCGGCGCGGATGATCAGCTCGCCGCTGTGCCTGTTCGACTGCGACCGTTTCACCGATGCCTCGACGGTGCTGATCGTCTCGGCCGGCGATGCGCTCGACGAAGTGAAATGCACGCCGGTGCGGATCGCCGCGATGGCCGGCAGCGTCGAACGGCTGAGCTGGGACCAGGCCGAGTGGATGGCCTGTTACGCGACCGGCCGCGATCTGTGGAAACGGACCGACTACAAGCCGGCCGACGTCGAGACCGCGCAGGTCTACGACGGCTTCAGCTTCCAGGCGCTCGCCTGGCTGGAATCGCTGGGCTTCTGCGAGGTCGGCGAGGGCGGCAAGTTCATCGAAGGCGGTCAGCGCATCGCGCTCGATGG
>DASSVA010000172.1:0-12946 GCA_035706385.1 Solimonas sp.
GTCACGCAGGCGGTGGCGCTCGAATACGACTGGAACGATGCGCATTTCTCGCTGAACAACAAATACACGTTCGGCGCCGCGATCCGCATGCAGGAGCGTGACTACCGGCTGATCGGCAAGACCAACGTGCCGGGCCAGCAGGATTTGTGCACCCGCGACACCTGTCTGTCGCTGACCGGCGATCCCGAACCGAACCAGCGGCTGGTCGATGCGCGTGGCGCATTCAGCGGCGTCAATGGCGACAACGGTGACATCAACTACAGCCAGTACGATCTGGTCGCCGCCAGCAACCGCTTGTCGTCCGATCTCAAGATCACGTACGGCGACTGGTTGGCGCGCATCCGCGGCATCGCGTTCTACGATCCGGTCAACGACGGCTTCGACGAGCATCATTACGATCAGCGCTTCCAGCCCGCGCATACGCCGCGCAGCAGTGCCGTCGAGCGGGCCTATGCGCGCGGCGTCGATCTGTATGACGGCTATGTGCAGTCGCGCTTCGATATCGGCGATCGCGAGGCGGTGCTGTCGGTCGGCTACCAGACGATCCGCTGGGGCGAAAGCACGCTGATCGCGCGCAACGCGATCGCCGAGATCAACGCGCCGAATTCCGCGGTGCTGCATACGCCGGGCACCGAGATCAACGAAATCTTCCGGCCGACCGCGGCGGTGCTGCTGTCGACGTCGCTGACCGACCGCATCTCCACCGAGCTGTTCTACCAGCTCAAATGGCGTCCGGTGCAGGCCGATCCGGCCGGCAGTTTCCTGAGTGATCTCGACATATTCGGCGGCGACTACGTGATGATCGGACTCGGCCAGGTCGGCGAGGATCCGGACAAGCTGCAGCGCGCCAATGGCCCGATCTCGCTGATCAGCAGCACCAGCCTGACCGTTCCGATCGGTACCCCGGACAAGCCGCGCGACTCCGGTCAGTACGGCATCCGCCTGAACTACTTCGCCGACTGGCAGGGCGGCACGCAGCTCAGCTTCTATTATCTGAATTATCACAGCCGTTATCCGTATGCGACGGTGACGGCGACCGATGCGTCGTGCACGCGTGGCGTCGGTCCGGACGGCGTCATCAGCGACGACCAGCAATCGAACGTGGTCAGTGCGCTGCTCGACTGCAAACTGTTCAACGGCTCGCTGCTCGGCCGCCAGAACCAGCACAACCCGGATCGCGAGCCGCTGCCGATCGACACGCTCGGCTTCTATCTCGATTATCCGGAAGACGTGCACATGCTCGGCCTGAGCTTCAACACGACGATCGGCGGCATCTCGTTCTCCGGCGAATTTTCATACCGGCCGAACCTGCCGTTGCAGATCAACATCACCGATATCGTGCAGGCCGGCCTGCAGCCGTCGTTCCCCGCCAACGACTTTCTCGTTGATCCGACGACGCTGCTGAACACCATCGTGCCGTTGCTTGATCCGCTGACGGTCACTTCCGAGTTCCTGTCGAATCTCGCGCAACTGGGCGGCGCCCGTTTCCCGGGCGCCAATACCGCCGTGCCGAGCTACGTGAAGACGTACCGTGGTTACGGATCGATCCAGCCGCATCAGCGGATAGCCGGTTACGAGCGCTTTCATGTCGGTCAGCTCGACCTGACCGCGATCAAGGCGTTCTCGAACGTGCTCGGCGCCGACCAGATCCTGCTGATCAACGAAGTCGGCTTCACGCAGATCTACGACCTGCCGAACCTCGACCGGCTGCAGCTCGAAACCGGCTATCCGGACCGCACGCATCGCAGCATCGGCCAGGATGAGAAAGGCCCGAACGATTACGCGACGCTGAATCCGCATCGGCAGACGACCGGCTTCGCCGACGATTTCGCGTGGGGCTACCGGGCGATCGCGATCGGCGAATACAACGACGTGATCTTCGGCTGGACGTTCCGGCCGCAGCTGACCGTGCAATGGGACATCCACGGCACCGCGCCGTATCCGATCCAGAATTTCGTCGAAGGCCGTCAGCAATACGATTTCGCGACGACGATCAACGTCACCGAAAATCTTTCGACGCGCGTCAATTACACGATCTTCACCGGCGCCGGCCGCCACAACACGCTGCGCGACCGCGATTATCTGGCGTGGAGTTTTGCCTACGCATTCTGAGCGTCCGCAGCAGGAACGACGAGGAGAACCATGATGAGAAAAATTTTGCGCAACACGACGACGGCGCTGCTGGCGATGGCCGTGACCGGCTTCGCCCATGCCGGCGTCAGCGCCCAGGAGGCGGCCAAGCTCGGCAAGGAGCTGACGCCGGTCGGCGCGCAGCGCGCCGGCAACAAGGACGGCACGATCCCGGCGTGGACCGGCAAGGCTTCGTTCGCGCCGAAGATGCTGACGATCACGCGCGATCAGCTCGAATCGCTGCGCCAGCGGCTGGTGAAGGATCTCGGCAACATCGTCACCAATCCGGACGCGGTCAGCGAGGTGCTGCTGCTCGGCCAGGACGTGATGGACAGCGATCCGGCGAAGTTCCAGAAAGTGATGAAGCTGGTGCGCGCGATGCTGACCGGCGACGGCAAGCTGAAGGCCGACATCGACGCGGTGCTCGCGACGCGCGGCGGCAAGTCGATCGACGGACTGCTCGCGCAGGTCGAGCAGAAGAAGACGCGCCTGCCGGCGCTCAAGGACGACATCGTCGCGGTGCTGACCACGCTGAAGAAGCAGCCCGATGCGTTCTCGCGAATGGTCGCGGCGTTCGACATCGGCAAGGCGCTCGAACTGTCGGCGCTGGTCGACAGCAGCACGAAAGGCCATAGCAGCGCCGATCTGATGCTGGCGTACATGCCGTCGTACGTGAAGGACTTCCTGACCTACAAGGTCGGCGACAAGCCGCCCGAATATTTCATGAAGCCGCTGTACGTGATCACGCGCGACAACATGGCGCAGTACGCGAACATCCTGAGCGAAGGCCACAAGGCGATGTTCAAGGCCTACCCCGATTACAAGATGGTCGTCTATCCGACGGTGCGCAATGCGTTCTTCCCGGACGAGATCTACAAGGCGACGATCGCCAACGCGACGCGCGCGACGCTCAACGGCACCGACGACGTGCAGGGCGCCGAGCTCGGCTTTCCGTTCCCGATTCCGAAATCCGGCGCCGAGCCGATCTGGAACCACAAGCTCGAAGTCCGCGGCAGCGCCGTGCGCCGCTACAACAACCAGGCGATCGTCAAGCCGGACGGCAGCTACAAGATCAGCAAGCTGATCGAGGACGTGAAGTTCAAGTACGCCAATCTCAAGGAGCCGGCCAAGCTCGACAAGAAAGGCATCTTTGCGTACTACATGCAGGAAGTGATCTCGCCGCCGCGCGTCGCCGGCCAGATCACGCTCGTGCAGGAAACCGCCGGCGGTGCCGGCAACACGCGCGTCGCGTATCTCTACAGCCCGGGTCTCGGCCGCGTGAACCGCGCGCCCGACGTCGGCTACGACAATCCGTCGATCGGCTCGGACGGCGAGCAGTTCAACGACCAGATCGACATGTTCAACGGCGCGCAGGATCGCTACGACTGGAAGCTGCTCGGCAAGCGCGAGATGCTGATTCCGTACAACTCGTGGGTGCTGAACAGCCCGACGTTCAAGTACAAGGACATCATCCGCCCCGGCCACATCAACCAGGATCTCGCGCGTTACGAACTGCATCGCGTCTGGGTCGTCGAGGCGACGCTGCGCAAGGGCCAGCGCCATCGCTTCGGCAAGCGGCGTTTCTATCTCGACGAGGATTCGTGGTCGATCGCCGTCATCGACTGCTACGACGATCGCGGCCAGCTGTGGAAGGTGCAGGAATCGCACCTGCTGACCGTGCCGTTCATCCCGACCGTCAGCGGCATTCCGCAGACGATCTACGACCTGCAGTCGAAGCGCTATTTCGTCACCGCGCTGACCAACGAGGACGCGATCACCGACTGGGAGATCCATTTCCCGGATTCGCAGTTCACGCCGAACGCGCTGCAGGCGAAGTCGCGCAGCCGATGAGCGCACGCACGACGTGGTGGGCGGCGCTGGCGGTCGGCATCGGCCTGTGCGCCGGAACGCCGGCGTTCGCGGCAGAGCAGCCGGAAGCGCCGCGACCGGCATTGCCGGCCGCCAAGGCCGCGCATGCGCGCCTGCTCGGTATCGCGGTCGTCGACGGTCATCTCGCCGCGGTCGGCCAGCAAGGCGTGATCCTGCGCTCGGCCGACGGCAGGAGCTGGCAGCAGTTGCCGTCGCCGGTCAGTTCGATGCTGACGCGCGTGCGCTTCCTCGATGCGCGGCATGGCTGGATCGTCGGCTATGACGGCACCGTGCTCGGCAGCGCCGACGGCGGCGCGAGCTGGAAGCTGTTGCACTTCGACAGCAACGCGCGCGCGCTGCACGACGTGCTGTTCACCGATCCGCAGCGCGGCATCGCGGTCGGCGCGTACGGCACGATGCTGACGACCGGCGACGGCGGCGGGCACTGGGCAGAGGCCGCGCCGATGCTCGCCGATCTCGCGCTGCATCTGAACGCGATCATCCGGCTCGGCGACGGCTCGCTGCTGATCGCCGGCGAACGCGGGCTGCTCGCGCATTCGACGGACGGCGGCGCGAGCTGGCGGCTGCTGAAATCGCCTTACGTCGGCTCGTGGTTCGGTGCGCTCGCGCACGGCGAAAAAGGCGCGTTGCTGTACGGCATGCGCGGCCACGTGTTCGAGACCGACGACGTGCCGGCGCTGCCGACCGAGGAATCGTCGGTGCTGCTGAGCCTCGAACGCGAAACGCCCGACAGCGAAACGCAGAACCTCGACGGGCACTGGCGGCAGCTCGCCAATCCCGTCACCGAAAGCCTGTTCGGCGGCGCGCGGGTCGGTGCATCGTCCGCGGTGCTGGTCGGCGTCAACGGCACGATCGTGCGCGTCGACCTCGCGAATGCGTCGCTGAAGCCGGTCGAGAAGCTCAACGATGAACCGTTGTCCGAGGCGGCGCTGTTCGACGGCAAGCTGATCGTCGTCGGCCGCCGCGGCGTCCAGAATCTGGGAGTCCTGCCGTGAGCATGACCAAGCGCATTCTCGCGTGGGTCGAACCGCCGATCTTTCATTACCGGCAATACACGCTGCTGACGCTGCTGCTGGTCACGGTGTTTTTCGGCTGGCACGCCGCGCAGCTCAAGCCGGACGCCGGCTGGCTGAAGATGGTGCCGAAGCAGCACCCGTACATGCAGACGTTCCTGAAGTACTACAAGGATTTCGGCGGCGCCAACACCGTGCTGGTCGCGCTGCAGAGCAACGATGGCGACATCTACCGGCCGGAGTTCATGGAGGCGCTGCGCCACGTCACCGACGACGTGTTCTTCATTCCCGGCGTCGACCGCGCGCGCGTGACGTCGATCTTCACGCCGAACATCCTCTACGTCGAAGTCGTCGAGGGCGGGCTGTCCGGCGAGAACGTCATTCCGTCGGACTACACGCCGACACCGGCGATGATGCAGCGCATCCGCGGCAACGTCGCCAAGGCCAACGTCACCGGCCGGCTGGTGTCGGCCGACCAGCGTTCGGCACTGGTCGTCGCCGAACTGCTCGACACCGATCCGCAGACCGGCAAGCCGCTCGATTACGTCAAGGTCGGCGACGCGCTGGAGAAGATCCGCCACAAATACGAGACGCCGAACGTCTCGGTGCAGATCATCGGCTTCGCCAAGGTCGTCGACGACATGACCGACGCCGCGTTCCAGGTCGGCGGCCTGTTCGTCGTCGCGCTGCTGATGATGGGCCTGCTGCTGTGGATCTACATCGGTTCGCTGCCGCTGGCGATGCTCGTCGTCGCGACTTCGCTGGTGTCGTGCACCTGGGAACTGGGCCTGCTGCACCTGATTGGCTTCGGGCTCGATCCGTTCGCGATGCTGGTGCCGTTCCTGATCATGGCGGTATCGGTCAGTCACGGCGTGCAGTACGTCAATTCGTGGGCGCACGAAATCTCGACGCGCAACGCGACCAGCTATCAGGCGTCGCTGGCGACGTTCCGCAACCTCGCGATTCCCGGCGTCGTCGCGCTGCTGACCAACGTCGTCGGTTTCTCGACGATCTACCTGATCAACATCGACGTGATCCGCGAGATGTCGATCAACGCCGCGTTCGGCATGGCCGGCGTGATCGTCGTCAACAAGGTGCTGCTGCCGGCGGTGCTGTCGTACCTGAAGCTGCCGAACGCCGAGCGTTTCCGCGTCGCGACGGCGAAACGCGAACGGCTCGGCGACATCGCGTTCCGGCGCATGGCGGTGCTGTGCCGGCGCGGGCCGGCGACGGTCGTCGTGCTGATCTGCGCGGCGCTGTCGGTGTACGGCGCGCTGCAGGTGCACAAGGTGCGGATCGGCGACACCACCGAAGGCGTGCCGGAGCTGCGCCCCGATTCGCGCTTCAATCGCGATGCGCATGCGATCGCCTCGCATTTCACGCTCGGCGTCGATCAGCTCAAGGTCATCGTCGAAGGCTTTCCCGACGCCTGCATCGATCACAAGGCGATGGCCGAGATCGAGCGCTTCAGCTGGTACATGCAGAACCAGGACGGCGTGCGCGACGTGATGTCCTTGCAGGATCTCGCCAAGCTCGCGTACTCGGGCCTCAATGAAGGACGGCTCAACGCCGAGGTGCTGCCGCGTGCGCCGCAATCGCTCGCGCAGTCGACCGCGCTGGTGCCGACCACGACCGGCTTTCTCAACGACGATTGCAGCGCGCTGTCGCTGTGGATCTTCACGCGCGACCACAAGGCCGAGACGATCACCAGCCTGGTCGATGCGGTGAAGCATTACGAGTCCGGCATGAAACAGGATGCGCGGATCAAGTTCCGCCTCGCGTCCGGCAACGTCGGCGTGATGGCAGCGACCAACGAGGAGGTCAAGCACAACGAGATCCTCGTCGTCGCCTGGGTCTACGGCGTGATCATCCTGTTCCTGTGGCTGTCGTTCCGCACGCTGTCGGGCGTGCTGTGCGTGATCCTGCCGCTGTCGATGGTGACGCTGCTCGGCTACGCGCTGATGGTGGCGATGGACATCGGCCAGAAAGTCGCGACGCTGCCGGTGCTCGCGTTCGCGTGCGGCATCGGCGTCGATTACGGCATCTACAGTTACACCGTGGTCGCGGCGGGCTTGCGCAAAGGGCTGTCGCTGGAGGAGGCGTATTACCAGAAGATGCGCTCGACCGGCAAAGCGACGCTGTTCACCGGCATCGGCCTGTCGGTCGGCGTCGCGATGTGGATCTTCTCCGGCCTGCAGTTCCAGCGCGACATGGGCATCCTGCTGGTGTTCGGTTTCTCGGTGAACATGATCGGCGCGATCGTCGTGCTGCCGGCGCTCGCGCATTTCCTGTCGAAGGAAGAGCTGAAGCATCGTGACCGCGATCTGAGCGCCGGCGCGGAGGAGGCGCTGGCGCAGCCCGACACCGGCGGCTGAGCGCCACAAAGGCGGCGCCGGCCGGCGTGCGCAGGGCGCTACGCAGCCGTTGCCGCGAACCAGTCGAGCAGCAGGCGATTGATCTCGTCGGCGCGATCGAGCTGCAGCCAGTGCGAGGCGTCGTCGATGCGCTGGTAGCGCCACGGGCCGGTGACCTGCCGATGCGAGTTGCGCATCTGGCTTTCGGCGAGCGCGAAGTCGCCGTCGCTCCACAGGCCGAGCACCGGCAGCGGTGTCGTGCCGTAACGGCCGGTCAGCACCTGCCAGACGTTCGCGCGATACCAGCTCAGGCCGGCGGTCAGCCGGCCGGGCCGCGACAGCGCCCTGATCCGCGCGTCGGTCTCGGCCGGGTCGTCGACCAGCGCGCGCATCGCGCGCCAGTCGCCGGCGCGGACCAGGCGTTCGGCGAGGCCGCGCATCAGGAAGATGTAGATGTACCACGCGCGCCATTTCTGTTCGAAGCCGCGCCGGTATTCGGCCGGATGGCCGACCGACATCACGACGAAACTGCGGAAGCGCGCGGCGTGGTCGATCGCCAGCTTCCAGCCGACCACCGCGCCCCAGTCGTGGCCGACCAGATACGCCGGCTCGCGCACGCCGAGCGCGTCGAGCAGCGCGATGATGTCGTCCGCGAGGTATTCGAGACGGTAGGACGCGACGCCGCCGTCCGGCATGTCGCTGTCGCCGCAGCCGCGCTGGTCCGGTGCGATGACGCGATAGCCGGCCGCCGCGAGCGCGCCGATCTGGCGCTGCCAGACGCGCAGCGTGTCGGGAAAGCCGTGCAGCAGCACGACGGTCGGACCGTCGCCGGCGATCGCGACGTTGAAGCGCAGGCCGTTGGCTTCGACGATGCGGGTCGGAATCTCGTTCATCGCGGCACCTCCTCAGGGCATGGCGGCGAGCGGCAGGTTCGCACGGAACTTCTTGTAGTCGGATGCGGCCTGGTGCGGCGCTTCGAGCATCGGCATGTGGCCGATGCCGGGCATCAGCACGACCTGCGAGTTCGGCAGCGCCCGATGCAGGATCTCGGCGCCGGACGGATCGAGTACGCGGTCCTCCTCGCCCCAGACGATCAGCGTCGGCGTCGCGAGGCCCATGACGTCCTGTTCGATATGCGGCACTTCGGCGGTGAGGTCGCGGAAGATTCGCGCATGCAGCGCGTAGTTGTTCGCGGCGGCGATCGCCAGCTCGTGCGTGACGCTGTACGGCACCGGCGGCTGCCGGCTCATCGCCAGGTGCATCACGTTCGGAAATTCCTCCGGCGTTTTCGTCAGCAGCAGCATCTGGCCGTGCTCGCGGTAGGCGCGGAACATTTCCGATTCCTTCGCCGAGCCGACGCCGGCCGGGTCGAGCAGCCACAGGCTCTGCACGCGCTCCGGATGCAGCTTGGCGAACGCCAGCACGATCGCGCCGCCCATCGAATTGCCGGCCAGATGCGCACGCGGCAATTGCAGCGCGTCGAGGAACTGGCCGAGTCGTTCGGCCTGCGCGACGATCGAATAATCGGCATCGAGCGGCTTGCTGCTGTCGCCGTAGCCCGGCAGGTCGGGCGCGATCAGCCGGCCGGTGCTGCGCAGGAACGGCGCGATCTGCGCCCAGTTGTCCTTGTCGGCGCCAAAGCCGTGCACCATCACCAGCGGTTCGCCCTGGCCGCCGTCGAGATAGGCGATCTCGAAACCGGGAATCTGCAGATGTTTGACTTCGACGCCGCCGAGCCAGTGCTGGACGCCGAGCGCCGCCTTCGACATCGGCTGTGGAAACAGATGATCGGCGGCGACATACGCGATCGCCAGCGCGAACACGACAGCGACGATGCGGAACAAGGTCTTCATGAAAATCCCCCTTTATTTGTGACGAAATCTTAGCCGGCCGTCATGCGTTCGGCCTGTGCGCCGGCGGCGTCGTAGAACAGCACGCAGTGTTCGAGAATCCGTTCGAGCGGCTGGTCGAAACCGTTGGCCGCCCAGTGCATCACGAGATACACGGTCGAGCCGACCAGACCGTTGGCGATCAGCTGTGCGTCGACGTGCCGCTTCGGCAGCTGCGGATACAGCGACAGGATCAGCGAGCCGACCAGCTCGGCGAAGCTCTGCGTCGCCAGCTGCGACTGGCGGCCGACATCGGCGCTGACCGTCAGCGCGTCGATCAGCAGGATGCGCGACAGGCGCGGATCGTCGCGCAGCGTTTCGAGGAAGACGCGGATCGCGGTGCGGGCGAGGCTGCGCACGTCGCGATCGGAACGGCCGAGCGCCAGCACGACGGCGTTGCGGACGGTTTCGATCGCATGCGCGTAGACGGCGAGGAACAACGCTTCGCGATTGGCGAACGACTCGTAGAAATAGCGCTCGGTGAGCTTGGCTTCGCCGCAGATCTCGCGCACGCCGGCGTTGTGATAGCCCTTCGTGCCGAACGCCTGCAGGCCGGCTTCGATCAGCTGTTCGCGGCGCTGTTGCTGGCGCTGCCGGCTGTCGAGACCGCGGAAGCGACGGCCCGGTGTCGCGGGTTTCGAAGTCTTCATGGTGCAATGTTGACATGAAGTGTTGTCAAATGTAAGGTGACAACACTGATTGTCAAAACGAGACGGGCGATGGCATTCGATGCGGGAAGCGAGCGGTCGAACGCGGTGCTGATCATCGGCACCGGCTTTTCCGGGCTGGGCCTCGCGGTCCGCCTCAAGCAGGCCGGCATCGACGATTTCGAGATCCTCGAACGCGCCGACGGCGTCGGCGGCACCTGGCGCGACAACCGTTATCCGGGTTGCGCCTGCGACGTGCAATCGCATCTGTATTCGTTCTCGTTCGAACAGAATCCCGGCTGGACGCGGATGTTCGCGCAGCAGCCGGAGATCGAGCGCTACCTGCAGGGTGTCGCCGACAAGTACGACCTGCTGAAGCACGTGCGCTTCGGCGCCAACGTCGTCGCCGCGACCTGGGACGACGCGGCCGCGCTGTGGCGCGTGACGACCGCCGACGGCCGCGCGTTCTCGGGTCGCGTGCTGGTGTCCGGCATGGGCGCGCTCAGCAATCCGGCGATTCCGAAAATCCCCGGCCTCGCCGATTTTCGCGGCAAGCTGTTCCACTCGGCGCAGTGGGACCACGATTACGATCTTTCCGGCAAGCGCGTCGCGGTGATCGGCACCGGCGCCAGCGCGATCCAGTTCGTGCCGCAGATCGTGCCGAAAGTCGCGCATCTGGATCTCTACCAGCGCACGCCGCCGTGGATCATGCCGAAGCCGGATCGTGCGATCGGCAACGGCGAACGCCGGCTGTTCCGCCTGCTGCCGTTCACGCAGAAGCTGATGCGCGCCGGCCTGTACGCAATGCTCGAAACGCGCGTGCTCGGTTTCGTCGTCAACCCGAAACTGATGACGCTGGTGCAGCGCGTCGCGCTGCGTCATCTCAAGCGCCAGGTGCCGGACCGCGCGCTGCGCGCGAAGCTGACGCCGAATTACACGATCGGCTGCAAGCGCGTGCTGATTTCCGACGACTACTACCCGGCGCTGACGCAGCCGCAGGTCGATGTCGTCACCGACGAGGTCCGCGAGATTCGCGGCAATGCCGTGGTCACCGCCGACGGCAAGGCGCGCGACGTCGACGCGATCATCCTCGGCACCGGCTTCACCGTGCAGGACCCGATTCCGCGCGGCGCGATCTTCGGCCGCAACGGCCGCGATCTCTGGGATGCGTGGAACGAGAACGGCGTCGAAGCGTATCTCGGCGCGAGCGTGCACGGCTTCCCGAACTTCTTCATGCTGATGGGCCCGAACACCGGTCTCGGCCACACCTCGCAGGTGTACATGATCGAATCGCAGATCGCCTACGTGATGGACGGCATCCGCCAGATGCGCGCGCAGAAGCTGCGCGCGGTCGACGTGCGCGCCGACGTGCAGCGGCGTTACAACGAGAAGGTGCAGGGCAGCGTCAACGCCGCGATCTGGAACCAGGGCGGCTGCAAGAGCTGGTATCTCGATGCGCGCGGCCGCAACACGACGATCTGGCCGGGCTTCACGTTCGTGTTCCGCAACAAGACGCGGCGCTTCAAGCTTGGTGATTACGCGCTCGACCGGCAGACGGCGACGGCGCGCAGCTGAGCATTCACATCATCGGACAAGCGGGGGAAGCATGAAATCGTTCAAGGACAAGGTTGCGGCGATCACCGGCGCCGGTTCGGGCATGGGCCGCGAGCTGGCGATCGAACTCGCCAAGCGCGGCTGCCACGTCGCGATCAGCGACGTCAACGAAGCGGGCCTCGCGCAGACCGTCGAACTGCTGCAGCCGTTCGGCGTGCGCGTCACCTCGCAGAAACTCGACGTCGCCGACCGCGACGCGGTCTATGCGTGGGCCGATACCGTGGTCGCCGAACACGGCAAGGTCAACCTGATCTTCAACAACGCCGGCGTCGCGCTCGGCACGACGCTCGACGGCGCCGAGTACGGCGACTTCGAGTGGATCATGAGCATCAACTTCTGGGGCGTGGTCTACGGCAGCAAGGCGTTCCTGCCGCATCTGCGCGCGTCGGGCGACGGTCACATCGTCAACACGTCGAGCGTGTTCGGCCTGTTCGCGGTGCCCGGCAACGGCTGCTACAACGCCAGCAAGTTCGCGGTGCGCGGCTTCACCGAATGCCTGCGCCAGGAACTGGAGATGAAGCACGAGCCGGTCAGCGTCACCAGCGTGCATCCCGGCGGCATCAAGACCGGCATCGCCAGATCGGCGCGCATGACCGGCGACCTGAACAAGTTCCTCGGCAAGGATGAGCAAAGCGCGAAGCGCGACTTCGAGAAGATGTTCATCACCACCGCAAACCGCGCCGCGCGCATCATCATCAAGGCCGTCGAAGGCAACCAGCGCCGCGTGCTGGTCGGCCCCGACGCCAAGCTGCTCGACCTGATCGTGCGGCTGTTCCCGTCCGGTTATCAGCGGCTGGTGATGATGTTCACGCGCCGGCAGGCGACGATCTAGGGAAGCTCTGCGCAGCGACTGCGCGGGGGCGCCGCTCGCGACAGAGCTTTCCTGGCGAAACGATCCGCTCCTACATGCGGCGCGGCCTGAGCAGCGGCGCGAGCAGCGCTTCGCCGACCAGCAGCGCCGACAGCGCGAATCCGGCCCAGGTCCACAACGCGCGATCGGCGAGCTGCGAGAACGTGTAGATCACCGCCGCCGCGCCGGCGTTGCCGGCGAGCCAGAACGTGCTGACGGCGAGCCCGGCGTGCGCTTCCCCGGCCCATTCGGCGGCGCTGTCGACGAGCAGCGGCAGCGGCGCGAGCATCAGCGCGCCGAGCGCGATGCCGACCGCGTACAACACACCGGGCTGCGCGACGTGCGTCAGCAGCAGCGTCAGCGGCACGCCGAGCAGCGCGGCGACCGGAATCGTCCGGCGCAGATGCGTGCGCAACGACGGCCACGCCGGCACCGCCGCCATGCCGGCGACGCCGCCGGCGAGCATCGCCAGCGCGACGAAACCGGCGCGGCCGGCGTCGATGCCGCTGGCGCCGAGCATCGGTTCGAGCCAGGTGAAGATCGCGTTGAAATAACCGTT
>DASSVA010000173.1:0-3765 GCA_035706385.1 Solimonas sp.
GGCATGACGCCGGCGCTGTACGCCAGACTCGCACCGTACCTGTGCGCACTGCCGAAGATCGGCACGACAATCAACGTCAACACCGCCTCGCCATTGCTGCTGCGCGCACTGGCGCACAATCCCGGCGCCGAGTTCGAGCGATTCCTGGAAGAGCGATTGAAGACGCCGGCGGAACACATCAGCGAGCTGTTCAATGCGCGCCAGGTGTTCGGTGCCGGCGATCCGCAGGAGCTGATGAGCACCGGCAGCGAATTCTTCGAACTGCAGGTCGAGGCTTACATAGGCACCGGCCGGGTGCAGCTGTATAGTTTCTATTACCGCCCCGGAAACGGTACGCCGCTGGTCTACGGGCGCAGCACTTTCACCGAATAAATGCGCGAAACCCTCTACATCCGCCTGCGCTCGGCAGACCCGGCCGAGCCCATCGAATATTGCATCGCCCGCGCCGACGCGATCGCCTCGTTCGTCGTCGGCCATGCGCTGCTGGAAACGCTGACGACACAGGTCGCGACACGGCGCGTGGTCGTGTTCGTGCCGTCAGCCGATGTGCGCCTGGCGACCGTGCAGGTGCCGGCGCGGCAGGCCGCCAAGGTGTTGCAGGCCGCACCGTTCGTGCTCGAAGAACAGCTCGCCGAGGACGTCGACACCCTGCACTTCGCGCTCGGCGCGCGACTCGCCGATCAGCGCTGGCCGCTGGCGATCGTCTCGCAGGCACGCCTGCAATCCTGGCTGTCGCTGCTCGACGGCGCCGGCATTCATGCCGACGCGATGATTCCCGACGTGCTGGCGCTGCAGGCGCCGGACGATGCGCACTGCAATGCGCTGATCGACGGCGATCAGGTGCTGGTGCGCAGCGCGCGCGGTGCCGGCTTCGTCTGCCAGATCGACGACCTGCCGTTCTGTCTCGAACTCGCTGATCCGGAAAAGCGCAAGACCGTCAGCGTCGTCGTGCCGCGCGGCGGCGCGATCGACGTCAGCGCGCTCGGCTGGCCGGTCGAGCCGCGGCATGGATTCAACAGCGCGCTCGAAGCGCTGCTGCAGCAGTGGCACGGCACCGATGCGATCGATCTGTTGCAGGGCCGCTTTTCGCCGAAGCGCCATCGCCTGCGCTGGTTCGCGCCGTGGCGGATCGCGGCGACGCTCGCCGCGGTCGCGGTCGGTCTGTCGCTGCTCGTGCATGGCGTCGAAGCGTTCCGCCTGCAGCGTGCGGTGGCGGCGCAGGACGCCGCCAATGTCGCACGCTATCAGCAGGTGTTTCCGAACGAGACCCGTATCGTCGATCTGTCCGCGCAGCTCGACCAGCAGCTCGCCGCGTTGCAGACCAGCGGCGGCGGCCAGTTCATGTCGATGCTCGACGTGCTGAGCGAGGCGCTCGCCGCCGTGCCCGGTCTGCAGATCAAGACGCTGCAGTTCCGCGACGGTACGCTGTACGCCGGGCTGACCGCGACCAATCTCGAACTGCTCGATCGCCTCAAGTCGTGGTTCGGCCAGCCGCGCGGCGCGCAGTTCGGCGTCGACTCGGCGAACGCCGGCGCCGACGGCGTCCAGATTCGCGTCAAGCTCTCTCCCGCATGAATCCCGCTCTCGAACAATGGCAGGCCCGGGCGCTCGGCGCCTATCAGCAGTTGCAGCCGCGCGAACGCGTGATCGTGCTGGCCGGCGCGGCGGTGCTCGCCGTGCTGGTGCTGTATCTCGCAGTCTGGGAACCGCTGGTCAACGCGCATCGCCGCAATGCCGAAGCGCTAGCCGCGTCGCGCGCGCTCGCAACGCGGATCGAGACGGCGGCCAGCCTCGCGCAGGGCCAGAGCGCCGGCGCCGTCGATCGTCGCGCCGCGCTGCTGTCGGTCGTCGACCAGACCAGCCGCGGCAGCACGCTCGGCAAGGCGCCGACCCGCGTGCAGCCGGAAGGCAGCGGCGAACGCGAGGTCAAGGTCTGGTTCGAGGACGTGCCGTTCGCGAACTGTCTGCGCTGGCTCGGCGAGTTGCAGACCCGCTATGCGATCCAGGTCAGCAGCGCCGAGATCGATCAGGGTTCCGCACCCGGCCTCGTCAACGTCCGTTTCACCCTGAGCCGCTGATGCGCCTGCGTACACTCTACGTGCTGGCCGGCACGCTGACCTTCGTTTTCAATCTCGTGCTGCTGGCGCCGGCCGCGACCGTTTACGGCTGGCTCAAACCGAAGCTCGGCGACGCGGTGACGCTCGCCGGCATCGATGGCAGCCTGCGCGACGGCCACGTCGCGGCGGTGCTGGTCGGCGGCCGGCCGCTGGTCGAAAAGCTGCACTGGAAACTCAGCCTCGGCGAGCTGCTGCTGATGCGGCTCGGCCTCGATCTCGACAGCAGCGGCGCGACGCTGGTGAGCGGTCATGTCAGCAAAGGTTTCGGCGTCGTCCGCGGCCACGACCTGCGCGTCGCCAGCGGTCTGAAATCGCTGCTCGCCGCATCCGGCCAGCCGTTCGCGCCGATCGACGGCCAAGCCAGCCTCGACCTGTCGCGCCTCAAGCTGCATGGTGACTGGCCGAGCGACGCCGAAGGCACGCTGCGCGTGCAGGGTCTGGCGTGGACGCTGGCGCGCGACCCGGTCGTGCTCGGCGATTACCAGGCCGACATCAAACCCGACGGCAACGACATCGTCGCGCTCGTGCATACGCTCGGCGGGTCGCTCGACGTCAACGGCGATGCGCGCGCCAAGGCCGACCGCTCGTACGAACTGCACCTGCAACTGCGGCCGAAGAGCGATGCGCCGCCGCTGGTCGTGAACCTGCTGCGCTCGCTCGGCAATCCCGATCCGCAGGGCTTTTACCATCTGCGCCGCGAAGGCACGCTGCCGTGAGCGACGGACCGGCGCATGTCGTCGTCGCCAGCATCGTCGAACGCGACAGCCGTTTCCTGATCGTCGAGGAGCGGATCAACGGCACGTCGCTGCTGAACCAGCCGGCCGGGCACTGGGAACGCGGCGAGACGCTGATCGACGGCGCGATCCGCGAAGCGCTGGAGGAGACCGGCTGGGACGTGCGGCCGACACACCTGCTCGGCATCTACCATCACCAGCCGGCCGATCTCGATTACGGTTTCCTGCGCATCGCGTTCGTCGCCGAGGCGCTGCGCGAACGCACCGGCCATGTGCTCGACGACGGCATCGAGCGCGCGCTGTGGCTGACGCGCGACGAACTGCTCGCGCGTCGCGAACGTCATCGCAGCCCGATGGTCCTGCGCTGCGTCGACGACTACCTCGCCGGCCGCCGCCTGCCGCTCGATGCGATCGCGCACCTGAACGCATCGCCTGCAAGCTGAAGCGCGATGGCGGCACCGCACGTCGTGGTGGGCATGTCGGGCGGCGTCGATTCGTCGGTCGCCGCGTATCTGCTCAAGGAACAGGGCTACCGCGTGTCCGGCCTGTTCATGGTCAACTGGACCGAGGACGAACAGGGTTATTGCACGTCGGCCGACGATTTCCAGGACGCACGCGCAGTCTGCGAGGAAATCGGCATCCCGCTGCATCGCGTCGACTTCTCGCGCGAATATCGCGAGCGCGTGTTCGCCCGTTTTCTTGCCGATTACGCGGCCGGCAAGACGCCGAACCCCGACGTGCTGTGCAATCGCGAGGTCAAGTTCGCGCCATTCCGCGAACACGCGCTGCGGCTCGGTGCCGACTTCATCGCCACCGGCCATTACGCGAACATCGAACACCGCGACGATGGCGCGCATCTGCTGCGCGCGGTCGACGACAACAAGGACCAGACCTATTTCCTCGCCGCCGTCGAA
>DASSVA010000174.1:0-2719 GCA_035706385.1 Solimonas sp.
CGCCACTTCGTTCGGCACGTCGCGACGGCTGGTCAGCCGGTTCGGCGTGCCGGTGTAATGAAACATGCGGCCGCCGATTTTGAGCACGCGCGCGAGCTGATCGTAGAACGCCTGCGAATACAGTTCGCCGGCGATGCCGAAACGCGGCGGGTCGTGCAGGATCGCGTCGAACGATGCGTCGGCCAGCGTCGCGATCCGTTCGGCGACGTCGCCGTGCGTCAGCGTCAGCGCGCTGTCCGGCGCCGTGTGATCCGGCGACCACGGATTGAGCGTGCGCAACCAGATCACGTCGGGATTCTTCTCGAACGAGATCACCTGCCGCGCGTCGCCGCGCAGGCACCAGGCCGCGAAATAGCCGAGGCCGCCGCAGGTGTCGAGCACGCGCTTGCCGCGCGGCGCGATCAGTCCGACTTTGCGCGCCGCATCGTCGTACGGCGAGACCTGCGCGGTCGGCAGCATCTTGATGCCGTCGATCTCGAACGTCGGCGCGCCCCACTCGGTCGGCACCAGCTTGATCAGCGAATTCGTGAATCGCGCGACCGGCGCGAACGCCGCGCCATCCCAGTAGTAGATCGTCCGGTCCTTGCAGTTCTGCGCGTAAGGGAACGCGCGGCCGTGCCAGTGCCAGACGTCGGCGTCGATCGCGACGCGGCTCGTCGTGCGGCCGAGATCGAGCGAACCGTCGATCGTCGCGACGCCCGCATCACGCGCCGCGCGCAAGGCAGCGTCGACCGGCAGGGTCAGCAGGGGGCCGCGATCGTCGTTCACGTGGCTTTCGTCGTCATGCGGGGCCATCCACTTTCGCATATCGGCACCGGCGACGACGCCGGTCGCAGCTCGCTTGTCGCTGATCTGCCGGCTCGATAGCATCGGACGCAAACAAGGCATTCCGGGAATCGTCATCGGAAGCGATCGGCGCGGGGGAGCACGGCAATGGACCTGAAAATCATCGGCGCGGGCTTCGGCCGCACCGGCACGCTGTCGGTGTGCACGGCGCTCAACCAGCTCGGCTTTCCGTGCTACCACATGTTCGAGGTGCTCGATAACAAGGCGAACAAATCGCATCTCGATTTCTGGCGCGCGGTCGCGAACGAAAAACCGGGAACGCCGTTCGACTGGCAACGGGTATTCGCCGCGTATTCGGCGACCGTCGACAATCCGGCGTGCTGCGTCTGGCGCGAACTGCTGACCGCGTATCCCGATGCCAAGGTGCTGCTGACGGTCCATCCGCGCGGCGCCGAGGCGTGGTACGACAGCACGATCGACACGATCTACTTCACCGAAACGATGTGGCAGTTCAAGTTGCTGGAATGGCTCACGCCGTTCGGCCGCAAGATGGGCGAGATGTCGCGCAAGCTGATCTGGCAGCGCTCGCACCGGGGAACGATGAGCGATCGCGGCAAGGCGATCGCGCACTATCACCAGCACATCGCCGACGTGAAGGCGGCCGTGCCGCCGCAGCAACTGCTCATCTATTCGGTCGATCAGGGCTGGGCGCCGCGATGCGCGTTTCTCGGCGTGCCCGAGCCGGCGACGGAATTTCCGAACGTCAACGACCGCGCCGCGATCAAGCAGGTGATCAAGGGCATGGCGCGCGGCGCCTACGTCATTCTCGGAATCGCCGCCTTGCTGCTGGCCGGCGCCGTGTACGGCATCGTCCACGCGCTGTCGTGAACGCGCGGCAGCGCGGACGCTTCAGACTTCGGGCTTGAGGCCGAGCACGGCGAAACGCCGCGCAGCGTCGGTCCAGCTGCGCTGCAATTGCCAGCCGGCGGTTTGCGCGAGCGACGCGAAGCCGTCGATGTCGTACTTGCGCGAGCTTTCGGTGTGGATCGTTTCGCCGGCCGCGAATTCGACGCTGCAGCCGCTGACCGAGGCCTGTTGCGCGCACGCGCTGACCAGATGCATTTCGACCGCCGACTCGGCGTCGTTCCAGCGCGCTTCGTGGTGAAAGCCGTCGAGCGCGAAGTCGGCGTCGAGTTCGCGATTGATGCGCGCCAGAAGATTGAGATTGAACGCGGCGGTGACGCCCTGCGCATCGTCATAGGCGGCGAGCAGCGTGTCGAGGTCCTTGCGCAGGTCGACGCCGAGGATCAGCGCGCCGTGCGCGCCGACGTGGCGCCGCACCTGCGCGAGAAACGCCGCCGACTCGTCGGCGTCGAGATTGCCGATCGTCGAGCCGGGAAAGAACGCGAGACGGTGCGGCTTCGGAATGCCGCGCGGCAGATCGAAATTCGCGGTGAAGTCGGCAACGACCGGCCGCATCTCGATGTCCGGAAAGCGCGGCCGCATCCGCGTCGCGGTCTGTTCGAGAAAATCGCCGGCGATGTCGATCGGCACGTAGACGCGCGGCGTCTGCAGCGCGTCGAGCAGGATCTCGGTCTTGAGGCCGGCGCCGGCACCGTATTCGAGCACGGCGGCATCGGGCCCGCAGAACACCGCCATCTCGCCGGCGTGCTCGCGCAGGATCGCGGTCTCGGTGCGCGTCGGGTAGTACTCGGGCAGCGCGGTGATGCGCTCGAACAGTTGCGAGCCTTCGTCATCGTAGAGCCAGCGGCTCGGCAGAGTCTTGCGCGCACCGCTCAAGCCGGCGATCACGTCTTCGCGAAACGCTTCGAGCTGCCGTGTCCGTTCGTCGACGAGGTCGAGCATGATCTAAAGATCCTCCGCCAGTCGCAGCCCGGAAAACTGCCAGCGCGCGCCGGGCGGGAAAAAGTTG
>DASSVA010000175.1:0-4363 GCA_035706385.1 Solimonas sp.
CCGCCTCGTCACGCAGGTCGAGACGCCGTCGCCGAAGGTCGGCGGCGGTTTCACCGCGAAGGCGAACGCGGCACGGCCGGCGAAATCGCGTCGAGCGAATCTCGGCGACGGTTATCGCGACACGCCGGTGTTCGTCGGCGGTGCGCTGCGGCCCGGCGACGAGATCACCGGGCCGGCGATCATCGAGGAGAGCTTCACGACGATCGTCGTCTACCCGCGCTGGAAAGCGCGCGTCGACGACGCCGGCGATTACGAACTGACACAGCTGCGCGTGTCGCACTGAGCGCGTCGCGAGCGGGGAGCATCCGGTGTCCGCATTGAAGAACTGCAAGGTGCTGGAACTCGCCGAAGGCGTCGCCGGCGAATACTGCGGCAAGCTGCTCGCCGATTTCGGCGCCGACGTCATCAAGATCGAACGGCCGGGCAGCGGCAGCCCGACGCGCGCGCTCGGGCCGTTCGCCGCGAGCGGGCCGGACGGCGAACGCAGCGGCCTGTTCGCGTATCTGAACACCAATAAGCATTCGGTCACGCTCGACCTGTCGTCGGCGGCCGGCCGGGCGACGCTCGCCAGGCTCGTCGAGCGCGTCGACGTGGTGATCGACGATCACGCGTCGGGCTGGCTGAAGGACGTCGGCCTCGATCCCGAGCGCATCGCCGAACAGCGGCCGGCGCTGGTGCTGTGCGCGATCACCGCGTACGGCCAGAATCCGCCGGAAGACCGCGTGCACGCCGAGGACCTGAACGTCTTCCACGCGAGCGGCTGGGGTTATCACACGCCGAGCGGCGCGCGCGACGACCAGCCGCCGCTGAAAGGTGCCGGCCGTTTCATGGCCAGTTACGAGGCGGCGCTGGAAGCGGCGCTGTGCATCGCCGCGGCGCTGTACGAGCGCGACGAATCGAAGCTCGGCCGCTTCATCGACATCGCCAAGCAGCAGGTGCTGGCGTCGCGCGTCGATTACGTGCTCGGCCAGATGGCGGCCGGCGACATGGACGTCAGCGTCGATCGCGGCGCGTTCGACCTGCACGGTCCGGCCGGCATCTTCGCGTGCCGCGACGGCTACGCGTACATCTGGATGTCGGCGCCGGGACATTGGGACGCGCTCGCCAGGCTGCTCGGCCATCCGGACTGGATGAAGGCGTTTCCCGAGCGCTGGCTCGAACGCGAATGCACGCCGGAGCGCGTCGCGCTGGTGCGCGGCCACATCGCCGCGTGGCTGAAGACGCAGAACAAGGACGAGGCGGCGGCGGCCGGCCAGAAGCTCGGCCTGACGCTGGTCGCGGTCAACAACGCCGGCGATCTGCGCGCGTCGCCGCAATACGCGTTCCGCGGTTTCTTCGCCGACGTCGACCATCCGGTGCTCGGCACCGTCACGCATCCGACCGTGCCGTACCGGCTCGGTGCGACGCCGGCGCGCATCGCATCGCCGGCGCCGTTGCTCGGCGAGCACAGCGCCGCGTGGCTCGCCGGTCTGGCCGGGAGCGCGAACGCATGAGCACGATCGCGCGCGGCGGCCCGCTGCAGGGCGTGCGGGTCGTCGAGCTGACCAAGGTCTGGGCCGGCCCGTACGTCGGCAAGCTGCTGGCGTTTCTCGGCGCCGAAGTGATCCGCGTCGAAAGCCTCGGCTCGATCGACGTGACGCGCTCGTTCGGCGTCGCCGACATCAACAAGGCACCCGGCTTCCAGGCGGTCAATCCGCAGAAGCTCAGCGTGCAGATCGACATGAAGACGCCGCAGGGCGTCGCGCTGATCCTCGATCTGCTGCGCAAGTCCGACGTGCTGGTCGAGAACCTGCGGCCGGGCGCGGTCAAGCGGCTCGGTCTCGGCTACGACGCGGTCAAGGCGGCGCGGCCGGACATCGTCTACGTGTCGATGGGCATGCACGGCAGCGAAGGCCCGCTCAGCTACCAGACCGGCTACGCACCGTGCTTCGCCGCGCTCGGCGGCGTCAGCGCACTGGTCGGCCACGAGGGCGAGGCGCCGGCCGGCATGAACGTGCGTTACGCCGATTCGACGTTCGGCGCCGCCGCCGCGTATGCCGCGACCGTCGCGCTGCTGCATCGGCGCCGCACCGGCACGGGCCAGTTCATCGACGTCTCGGCGGTCGAATGCATGACCAGCATGATCGGCGACACGGTGATGGATTTTTCGCTGAACGGCGCGATCCATGCCTGCGACGGCAACCGCCATCCGGACATGGCGCCGCACGGCGTCTACCGCTGCCAGAACGACGAATGGCTCAGTCTCGCGGTGGCGTCGGACGCCGGCTGGTGCGCGCTCGCCGAGGTCATGGGCCATCCGGAATGGGCGACGCATCCGCAGGTCCGCACGCTCGCCGACCGCAAGGCGCACGAAGCCGAGCTCGACCGGCTGATCGCCGGCTGGACCGCCGACCGCGATGCCGCGCAGCTCGCGCTCGAACTGCAGCGGCGCGGCATCGCCGCCGCCAAGAGCCGCAGTTCGGTCGATCTGGTCGCCGATCCGCATCTGTGGGCGCGCGGCTTCTTCCGCGAAGTGCAGGACGCCGCCGGCGCGGCCAGGACCATCGTCGGTCCGTCGTGGAAGATGACGCGCGACGCGGCGATCGGCGACGCCGCGCCGCGGCTCGGCGAGCACAACGCCTATGTTTTCGGCGAGATTCTCGGCCTGTCGGAAGCCGCGCAGCGCGAACTGGCCGATACCGGCATCGCGCATTGACGATGCGCGAAATGTATATGGGGCCGCACAAAATGCGAAGGACGCGCCGCGGGGGCGCCGATAAGATTCGGACAGCTTGCGATTTTGGGCCTGCCGCGCGCGGCGGGGACACTCGGCGAGGCATCGGGTCGGAGATGAAGAGGTGACGGAAACACTTTTTGCATTCGACAAGCGCAATTATCGCGATTGCCAGAACGGCTTCCGCGGCGCCAAGAACCAGGAGTACTACCTCGGCGATTACTCGATCGAGGCCGGCTCGGTGATCGACGTGCGCGCCGAGCGCAAGGCGGTCGGCTCGTGTTCGATCATCCGCCTGCGATCGCGCACCCGCCTGTTCTTCAACCGCGCGTGGCAGCACATCCGCGAGGACGCGACCGACGTCGTCGTGCTGTGGTTCGTCAAGCGCGGCCGCCTGTGCGTCTCGCATCCGGCCGGCCACAGCGTCGCCAAGGCCGGCGATTTCGCGATCACGCGTTCGATGACGCCGTTCTCGGTCGAATGCCAGCCGGACGAGCAGTCGCTGCACGAAGTGCTGCACGTGATCGTGCCGACGCATATCTTCCGGCGTTTCGTCGCGCACGACGTGCGCAACGGTTTCTGCACGCCGGCCGAAGGCCGCGAATTCGTCATCGCCGAACGCATTCTGACCGACATCTTCGAGGACGCCGGCGAGCTCAAGCCGCACGTCGTGCAGATCCTCGTCGACAGCGCGTTGTCGGTGCTCAGCGACGCGATCAAGGGTCGCGGCGCGGCGGTGCCGACGCGCCAGTCGCTGTCCGACAAGCGCCTGCAGGACGTGCTGCGCTACATCGAGATCCACCTGTCCGATCCGAAACTGAGCATCGCGACGGTCGCCAAGGGCTGCGGCATCTCGCCGCGTTATCTGTCGTTCCTGCTCAGCCTGCACGGCACGCCGTTCTCGACGCTGGTCTGGGAAAGCCGTCTGAAGATCGCCGGCCAGTGGCTGGCGACGTCGAAGCCCGGCGAGGCGTCGATCAGCGAGATCGCGTATCGCGTCGGCTTCAAGAGCTCGGCGCATTTCAGCCGCATGTTCAAGCGCGCGTTCAACATGAGCCCGCGCCAGTACCGCACGGCCGGCGTGCCGGCGGCCGAGCCCGGCACGGTGGCCGGCAACGTCGCGCTGCCGCATTAGTGATCGAAAGACGAGGTCCGAAGATGGGTTCGAGTGACGCAGACAGACAGACCGGCGGCTGCCCGGTGACGGGCCACGGGCACATCGCCCTCGATCAGGTGTCGCTCGCCGATCCGAAGATCCTCGCGCGGCCGAACGCGTTCTACCAGGCGATGCGCCGCGACGATCCGGTCCATTACGACGCGCAGCTGAAGATGTATCTGGTGTCGCGCTACGACGACATCGTCACCGTGCTGCGCGATCCGCTGACGTATTCCGACAAGCACGGCTACGCGGCGCAATACGCGAGCGGCTATTTCGAGGAGTTCAAGCAGATCCTCGAACGCGACGGCGGCGGATTCTTCCCCGACGTCATCAAGGACGATCCGCCGGCGCACACGCGCGTGCGCCGCCTGCTCGACAAGGCGTTCACCGCGCACCGCGTCGCCGCGCTGGAGCCGGCGATCACCAAGGTCATCGTCGCGCAGATCGAGAAGCTGATCGACAAGGCCGGCGGCGGCGTGACCGTCGACGGC
>DASSVA010000176.1:0-6036 GCA_035706385.1 Solimonas sp.
CGCTTCCGTTTCTACACGGAGCGCTTCGGCGTTGCCGCCTGACATGAACGCCACAGGCGAGGAAAGACGATGGAACTGAGCGTGCAGCAGCTGGCCGGCGGCCTCGCCGCCGAAAAGGATCTCGTGCTGCCGGGCCAGCCCGCGCATCCGGAAATGCGCGAAAGCGTCTCGGTCTGGCTGTTCGACGAGACCGGCGCATTCGCGTTTCCGCGCGGCGGCATCGAGGCCGAATCGCAGTCGTGGAACGAACGCCTGCTGCAGGCCAATTTCGCATTCGCCGACGGCCGCGTCATGAGCGGCGCCGGTCGCGGTACGGCGCCGTCGGCGATCGATTCGGACGGCCGTGCGACCGTCATCGGCGCCGGCCCGTTGCGCCTGCGCTGCGTCGAGCCGTTCCGGCGCTGGACGATGCAGTTCGACGGCGCGGTGCGCGACGGCCACGTCGCCGAACAGTTCGACGGCCGCTTCAAGGCCAAGACCGCGACGACGCCGGTGCGACTCGATGCCGAGATGACGATGGCGACGCCGGCCTGGGTGCAGGAAGTGTCGGCCGACACGTCGAAGATGAGCGCGCAGGATGCCGCGAACGCGCAGGCGATGGGCCTCGGCTACCGCTTCGAGCATCACTTCCGCGCGCACGGCACGCTGACCGTCGACGGCCGCACGCGTGAGTTCCGCGGCACCGGCACACGCATCCACCGCCGCAGCATCCGCCGTCTCGAAGGCTTCTCCGGTCATTGCTGGCTGTCGGCGCTGTTTCCGGACGGCCGCGCGTTCGGCTGCCTCGCCTACCCGCCGCGCGACGGACAGACGGAATATTCCTACAACGACGCTGTTGTCTATCAGGACGGCACGCTGTATCCGGCGCGTATCGTCAACGCGCCGTTCCTTCGCCGACTCGTTTTCGAAGGCGACGACGTATCGGTCGAGCTACAATCGGCGCTCGGCCGCACGCGCATCGAAGGCGTCACCGCGTTGTCCACGTTCCGCGTCGGCAATCCGGACATCGGCGGCCTCAATCTGCAACAGGGCGGCGCGCGGTTCACCTGGGACGGACAAACGGCTTACGGCATGGTCGAGCGTTCGAGCCACGAGAGCCTGACCACCATCGGCTGAAAATTTTTCGAAGGAGAGACATGAAAATCGACGCATCGCTGGCCGCGGTCGTGACGGGCGGCGCTTCCGGCCTGGGGCTGGCCACCGTCAAGGCGCTGCGCGCCGCCGGCGCCAGGGTCGCGATCTTCGACCGCAATCCGGAGACCGGCGAGAAGGCCGCGGCCGAGACCGGCTCGGTGTTCTGCGAATGCGACGTGCTCAGCGACGACAGCGTCGACGCGGCATTCGCCAGGGCACGCGCCGCGAACGGCCAGGAGCGCGTGCTGGTCTGCTGCGCCGGCGGCGGCAATGCGATCCGCACCGCGTCGCGCGACAAGACGACCGGCGAGATCAGGATCTTCCCGTCGGACAAGTTCGAATGGGTGCTCAAGCTCAACACCGTCGGCACGTTTCGCTGCGTCACGCGCGCGGCGGCCGGCATGATGACGCTCGAACCGGTCGACGGCGAGCGCGGCGTGATGGTCAACACCGCGTCGGCGGCGGCGACCGACGGCCAGATGGGACAGGCCGCGTATTCGGCTGCGAAAGCCGCGATCGTCGGCATGACGCTGACGATCGCGCGCGACCTGTCGCGCGAGGGCATACGCGTCAACACGATCCAGCCGGGCATCTTCCATACGCCGGCGATGGCCGGTGCGACGCCGAAGATGCTCGAAGCGCTCGGCGCGATGGTGCCGTTCCCGCAGCGCCTCGGCAGCGCCGACGAATACGCGAGCCTCGCGCTGGAAATGATCCGCAACGGTTATTTCAACGGCGAGACCGTGCGCCTCGACGGCGCGATCCGCATGCAGCCGAAGTAGCGCATGGACGCAGCCGCATTGCGGGCCGCCGGCTGGAGCCCGCGCGACGCACAGGGCTTCACCGGCTTCATCGCGCCGTTGTGGATCCTCGCCGCCTCCGACAAGAGCCGCGGCCGCGGCGTCGGCTTCATCGCCGACGAGCGGCACGTCAATTACCAGCAGACGGTGCACGGCGGCGCGCTGATGACGTTCGCCGACATCGCGCTCGGCTGGATCGCCGCCGAAGCGCTCGGCCACACGCGCTGCGTCACCGCGCAGCTCGCGATCCAGCTGGTGTCGAGCCCGCGGCTCGGCGATTTCATCAGCTGCCAGGCCGAGCTCGTGCGCGCGACCTCGCAGCTGATGTTCGTGCGCGGCCTGATCACCGCAGGCGAAAAAACCGTCGCGAGCGCCGACGGCATCTGGAAAGTGCTCGCACCGAAGCCGTCTGCCTGAGCGGCGGCGAATCGCCGTTTCAGTGCGCGAGCGCCGCCCGCAACCGCGTCTGCCGCAACGCGCGCTGCTGATACTGGCGCGGTGAAACGCCGGTCGCGCGACGGAATGCCGCCGCGAAATTCGACGGCGCGGTGAAGCCCATCGTGTAGGCGACCGCCTTGACGCTGTCGCCGGCGACCAGCATCTGCTTGGCCTGGTCGATGCGGTGCGCGGCGAGATACTCGCCGATCGAGCAACCGCGGCTCGCACGGAATGCGCGCGTCAGATGACGCACCGAGACGCCGCACAGTTCCGCGAGTTCGTGCAGCGACGGCGACGCGCGCTCGGCGGCGAGCCGCTCGTCGATCAGCCGCAGCCGCCAGCGCGCCAGACCGCCGCCTGCGACCGGCTCGGCACCGAGCAGATGGCGCGACAGCTCGATCATCGTCTGCGCCGCCATCAGTTCGACCATCGTCGCGCTGGCGAAACCGGGAGCGCGCAGCTCGTCGACGATCGCCGACATCAGCTGCCGGACGCGGCCGCTGGTGATGTCGAGGCCGCTGCGCAGGCGCCGGCCGGTCCAGTGCACGTCGCCTTCGAACCACTCGTCGACCGCCGCGGGATCGAAATCGCACATCAGCGACGCCTGCTGCCGGCACTGGCTTCGCGCATGGAACATCTGCGCCGCCGGCAACAGGAAGAGATCGCCCATCGGCTCGAAGCGATGCGGGCCCCAGTGATCGGGAAAACAGCCTCTCGGTTCGCCGGACCGCGGCAACAGCGACAGTTCCAGATGATGACGATCGGCGGTACCGCAGCGGTCGATCGGCGCGTCCCAGCGATTGCGCACGAGCTGCACGCGGCCGATCCGCATCGCCAGCTCCGCGTCGATCTGCATGACACGATCGTGCGGCCCCTGCCCTGACGGCATGGCGGTTTCGGCTGCGCTCATTCAGACTCCTCCCGTTCGGTGCGGTCCGGGTGCCGCACCTGATCAACAGCAGTGTTGAACGATAGCGCCATTTGCCCGCCTGTTGCAGCCGGCATCCGCAGGGAGGACTTTCATCGATGCACGAGACCGCGCAAGCGTCCGCGAAGCGCTACCTGGCGCTGTCCGGCGGCGTCGGCGGCGCCAAGCTCGTCGCCGGCCTCGCGCAGGTGCTGGCGCCGCAATCGCTGGCCGTCGCGGTCAACGTCGGCGACGATTTCGAGCACTTCGGCCTGACGATCTGCCCGGATCTCGACACGGTGCTGTACACGCTCGCCGGCGTCGTTCATCCGCAACAGGGCTGGGGCCGCGCCGACGAACGCTTCGGCGTGCTCGACGAACTGCGCAGGCTCGGTGGCGACGACTGGTTCACGCTCGGCGATCGCGATATCGCGCTGCATCTGCTGCGTCGCCAGTTGCTCGGACAGGGCCTGAGCCTCAGCCGGACCGGCGCGGAACTGGCACGGCGGCTCGGCGTCGCGGTCGCGGTGCTGCCGGTCAGCGACCAGCCGCTGCGCACGATCGTGCGCAGCGATCACGGCGCGCTCGCGTTCCAGGATTACTTCGTGCGCCTGCGCTGCGCGCCGGTCGTGCACGAGCTGACATTCGAAGGTGCGGCGGACGCACGGCTCGCGCCGGCCGTACGCGCGTGGCTCGACGATTCCGAACTCGCCGCGGTGATCGTCTGCCCGTCGAACCCTTATCTCAGCATCGCGCCGATGCTGGCGATCGCCGAACTGCGCGAGGCACTGCGCACGACGTCTGCGCCGGTGATCGCGGTATCGCCGATCGTCGGCGGCGATGCGATCAAGGGGCCGACCGCAAAGATCATGCGCGAACTCGGCGTGCAGCCGCGCGCCGACACGATCGCCGGGCTTTATGCCGATTTCGTCGACGCGGTGATCGTCGACGACGCCGATGCGGCACTGGTCGCCGGCGATCCGCGTTTCGTCGTCGCGCCGACGGTCATGACGAACGCCGCGCAGAAAGCCGCGCTCGCGCGCACCTGCATCGCACTCGCCGATCGGTTGCGGCGCTAGAGTCGCCCTGCATCGAGTGCTCAGGCGCTCTCCTGGCAGGCTCAGGTCTCAGCCAGCAGCGTCATGCCCGCGAAAGCGGGCATCCAGAGATCAGGCGATGAGATTGCGGCCCTGGATTCCCGCTTTCGCGGGAATGACGTTGCATTCTGAGTGGTCAGCCAAGAATCGCGCCTACTCAAGAGCGCCCTTGTTCTTGCTGCCGATGCTCTTCACGTAGCGTTCGATGCCGGCGAGATAATCGGGATTGAGCATCAGCACGCTGTTCGCCATCCGCTCGACCTGGCGCGCCTGGGCAAGGCCGACATCGTGCGCCAGCTCGATCGCGATCTTCGCGGTGCCCATCTGCTCGCCGTTCTGCCCGGCGAGATGACGGCAGAATTTCATCACGTCGTCGGCGAACGTCTCGTCCGGATACACCTCGTGCACGAGCCCCATGATCAGCGCCTTGTCGGCATCGGCCGGCAGGTTCGCCATGATCAGATAGCGTGCCCAGTGCGTACCGACGATCCGCGCGAGACGGCTGACGCCGTTCGACGCTGGCAGCACGCCGAACTTGCCTTCGGGAAACGAATACGCCGCGCTTTTCGCCGCGAGCCGGAAGTCGCACGACAGCGACATTTCGAGGCCGCCGCCGACGCACATCGCATGATGCGCGACGACGATCGGCTTCTCGACATGCTCCATCTCGTCGTAGATGCGGTGCATGCCGTGCAGGCCGCGGCGATGCTTCTCGCGGATCGCCGCGCCGGTGCGCGCCGGGCCGCCCTGATCGGGACCGCGCATGTCGGCGCCGGAACAGAAATAACGGCCGGTCGAACGGATCAGCATGACTTTCAGCGACGGCGTGTCGCGGAAATGGTGCAGCGCCGCTTCGAACAGGCTCATCATCGAACCGGTGATCGCGTTGAGCTTGTCCGGCCGGTTCAGCGTCACGATCAGGACCGCGCCGTCCTCTTCGCTCAGCAGGTGCGGGGCTTCTTCGGTCATGTCGATATCCTTACTGGTTGCGAACAGTCGCGCACCGGCGCGCGGCGCGCGCAAGGGCTTCGGGCATGCGGATCGGGAATGGCGAACCCGCGCGGACCGCTTTGCGCGATGGCGCTACTGTACCGAATGGCGGCGCGCCGTTCATCAACAGCGGTGTGCAGCGCAATGCGAAAACACCGCCGCCCGGCACAGGGCCGGGCGTCAATGCCTACTTGCTGCGGCTTTTGCCGGCCGGCGCCTTTTTCACCGTCTTCTTCGCGACCGGCGCGGCGACTTTCCTCGCGGATTTCTTCGCCGATCGCGGCGGTGCGATCTTCGCGAGATGCGCGGCGAGCTCCGGATACTTCTCCGGCCGCATCGTGCCGTACATGCTCAGGCGCACGACTTCATTGGTGTAGCGTTGCGCCATCTGTTCGCGTTCCCTGGCGGTGCGCGCGTGCGCACGCGCCCAGACCGGCCACAGGAACGAACTGACGAGCATCAGCACGGTATGCACGTCGATGTCGATACCGGACTGCGCCGAATCGGTCTCGACGAATTCGCTGAACAGCTGGCGATACAGTTTCCAGAACGGATCGTTCGCCGGCTGCGGCGAGCTCAGCACATGGAACAACCACGCGCGTCCGAGTTCCGGATTGGCCATCGCGAACCGCGCCATGTGCTCGACGACGCCGCCGCGCGGATCGGCGAG
>DASSVA010000177.1:0-3357 GCA_035706385.1 Solimonas sp.
GGGCGACATCCTGGATCACGCCGGTCTCGTTGTTCGCGCGCATCAGCGACACCAGCCGCAACGGACCGGCGGCGAGCTGGCGTTCGAAACGCGGCCAGTCGATCACGCCGTCGTCGCCGACCGCCACCGTATCGACGATCCAGCCACGCGTGCGCAGCGATTCGCAGGCTTCGAGCACCGCCGGATGCTCGGTCGCGCCGTACAGCACGCGCGAACCCGGCGCGCTTTCGGTCACGCCCTTCAGCGCGAGGTTGTCCGATTCCGTGCCGCCCGACGTCCAGATGATTTCGCGCGGCTGGCAGTTGACGAGCGCGGCGAGCTGTTCACGCGCACGCTCGACGGCGTCGCGCGCCGCGCGGCCGAAGCGATGCAGCGACGACGCGTTGCCGTACGGACCCGACAGATACGGCAGCATCGCGTCGAGCACGCGCGGATCGAGACGCGTCGTAGCGTTGTTGTCCAGGTAGACCGGCACGCGGTTTCTCAGTACGCGGGCTGACGATGCCAGGCCCAGGCATCGGCGACGATCCGGCCGATGTCCGCACGTTGCGGCCGCCAGCCGAGCCGCTCGCGCGCCTTGCGGCTGCTCGCGACCAGCGTCGCCGGATCGCCGGCGCGGCGCGGTCCGCGCGGGATATCGAGCGTGCGGCCGATCGTTGATTCGACCGCGCCCAGCACTTCCAGCACTGTGCAGCCGGCGCCGTTGCCGAGGTTGAACGTGTGAAAACCCGGCTGCGCGCGGCCGTGATCGAGCGCGAGCAGATGCGCGTCGGCGAGATCGCAGACGTGGACGTAATCGCGGACGCAGGTGCCGTCGCGCGTGTCGTAGTCGGTGCCGAAGATCTGCACGTCGATCGCCTCGCCGGCGGCGCGGCGCAGCAGGCGCGGAATCAGATGCGTCTCCGGTGCGTGCGACTCGCCGATGCGGCGCGAATCGCAGGCGCCGGCCGCGTTGAAATAGCGCAACGCCGTCGCGCGCAGACCGTATGCGCGCGCGGCATCGTCGAGCATCATTTCGACCGCGAGTTTCGAATTGCCGTACGGGTTGATCGGCCGGCGCGCATGGTCCTCGTCGATCAACTCGCGGTCCGGTTCGCCGAACACCGCGGCCGTCGACGAGAACACGAATTGCGAGACGCCGACGTCCTTCATCGCCTGCAGCAATTGCAGCGTCGCGCAGACGTTGTTCGCGTAGTAGCGATACGGATCATCGACCGACTCGCCGACCAGCGAACTCGCCGCGAAATGCATGACGGCGTCGATGCGGCGGCTGCGCAGCGTCTCGATGACGACGGCGGTGTCGCCGAGCGAGGCTTCGACGAGGTCACCC
This sequence comes from Solimonas sp., assembly GCA_035706385.1. Classification (GTDB taxonomy): domain Bacteria; phylum Pseudomonadota; class Gammaproteobacteria; order Nevskiales; family Nevskiaceae; genus Solimonas. The sequence goes on from DASSVA010000177.1 coordinate 1,331, forward strand.
CATTGCACCGCTTCGCGATGGCCGGTCGACAGGTCGTCGAGCACGACGACCGTGTGCCCGGCTTCCGCGAGCCGCTTGCACATGTGCGAGCCGATGTAGCCGGCGCCGCCGGCGACCAGCACGTTCATCAGCCCGCGTCCTTGTCCGCGCGGTTGCGATTGGCCGCCAGCGAGTCCAGTGCCGAAGTCGCATCGACGCAGATGTCCGGCAGCTCCAGCTTCGACAGTTCGAGTTCCGGCATCCGCGAATCCATTTCGTGCAGCAGCCGGCAGATCTGCACCAGCCGTTCGTCGAGGCGCTGCACGTGATCGAACATCGTCGACATCGCGCTCGCGACCGGGTCCGGCATCTCCTTCGACAGGCCGTAGGCATCGAAGCCCATCTTGCGCGCGATCGCCGCGACGGCCTGCGACGGTTCGGCGCTCTCGTGGACGACGCGCGCCGGAATGCCGACGACCGTCGCGCCCGGCGGCACTTCCTTGACGACCACCGAATTCGAGCCGACGCGCGCGCCGGCGCCAACGGTGAACGGCCCGAGAATCTTCGCGCCGGCGCCGACGACGACGCGGTCGCCGAGCGTCGGATGGCGCTTGCCCTTGTTCCAGCTGACGCCGCCGAGCGTCACGCCGTGATACAGCGTCACGTCCTCGCCGATCTCCGCGGTCTCGCCGATCACCACACCCATGCCGTGATCGATGAAGAAACGCCGGCCGATGCGCGCGCCGGGATGAATCTCGATGCCGGTCAGCCAGCGTGCGAGGTTCGAGTTCAGCCGCGCCAGCCATTTCAGGCCGCGCGCCCACAGCCAGTGGCTGACGCGATGCCCCCAGATCGCATGCAGCCCCGGGTAGCAGGTCAGCACTTCCCAGGTATTGCGCGCGGCAGGATCGCGATCGAAAACGCTGGCGATGTCTTCTTGGATGCGGGCGAACATGGGGGCAGTCATTACGGCGGCGCCGGGATTTCTATTGTAGACCGCTTCGGTCCTCTTTTTAGAATGCCTGCATCACCTGCGCAGGCCCCTCGATACACCGCACGCTGCGCATGCGGCACTCGGGGCGAACGGTGCTTCATATCTCCCTCTCCCCGTTCACGGGGAGAGGGAATGAAATTGTTTATTTATCACTCGCATCGAGCGGAACGCGCCGGCGTTTCGGCTTTTCGATCGACGTCAGAATCCCGCGCAGGATGTTGAGCTCGTTGCGATCCGGACCGGCGCGATTGAAGAACTGCCGCAGCCGACGCATCAGCAGGCGCGGATTGGCCGGATCGAGGAAGCCGGTCGACAGCAGGATCTTTTCGAGATGCGCGTAGAAACGCTCGATCTCCTCGGCCGCCGGCGGCTCGTACCACGGATGGCCGTCTTTGGCGGAGACGGCCGCGGCCTGCGGCAGCGACGCCTTGCGCAGTTCATACGCCAGCACCTGCACGGCCTGCGACAGGTTCAGCGAGCTGTAGCCGGGATTGGCCGGGATCATCGTCACCGCATGGCAGAAATCCAGCTCCTCGTTGGTCAGGCCGGTGCGCTCGCAGCCGAACACGACCGCGACTTTCGCGGTCTTCGCGACCGCCGCCGCGCGCGTCGCCGCGTCCCACGGCGTCAGCGGCGCGTCGCCCAAGTGCCGCGGCCGCGCCGAGCTGGCGACCACCCAGCCGCAGCCGGCGACGGCTTCGGCGAGCGAACCGACGACCCGCGCCTGATCGATCACCGCGTCGGCATGCGCCGCCGTCATCCGCGCCTGCGGATGCGGGAAACGATCGGGACTGACGAGCACGAGTTCGCTCAGCCCCATCGTCAACATCGCCCGCGCGGTCGAGCCGATGTTGCCGGGGTGCTGGGTCTTGACCAGCACGATGCGGATGTTGGCGAGTGGCTCGCCGGCGGGAAGATCAGTCATGTACCGGGATCGATTTGGATGCCGGGGCCTCGGACGAGGCGCCGGATGCAGGTTAAGTCGCTGATTTTTCAGGAACTGCGCAGTGTATGCGCATTCACTCTGATATTCTAATCGCTGACTCCTTCCGCT
>DASSVA010000178.1:0-14734 GCA_035706385.1 Solimonas sp.
GCGCCGGCGTGGCGCCAGTCGTCGGACATGGCCTCGACGAGGTCGCGGGTCTGGTAGCAGACCGCCTCCAGCGCGGAGCGCACGATCTCGGCGATGCCGACGTCGCGCGTCAGGCCGAAGATCGCGCCGCGCGCCTCCGGATCCCAATACGGTGCGCCGAGGCCGGTGAACGCCGGCACGAGGTAGACGCCGTCGGTGTCGGGAATCGACTTGGCGATCTTCTCGGTCTCGCCGGCCGCGCGGATCAGGTGCATCGCATCGCGCAGCCATTGCACCGCGGCGCCGGCGACGAAGATGCTGCCTTCGAGCGCGTAGGTCGTCTCGCCGTTGATGCGGTACGCGATCGTCGACAGCAGGCGATTGTTCGAACGCTTGAATTCGCGGCCGGTATTGAGCACGAGAAAACAGCCGGTGCCGTACGTCGATTTGCTCATGCCGGGCGCGAAACACGCCTGGCCGATCGTCGCCGCCTGCTGATCGCCGGCGATGCCGCCGATGCGGATCGCGCCGCCGAACAGGCCCGGCTCGGTCTCGCCGTAATCGGCGGCGCTGTCGCGGACTTCCGGCAGCACCGCGCGCGGGACGTTGAAGAATTCGAGCAGCTCGTCGTCCCATTCGTTGCGCGCGATGTTGAACAGCGCGGTGCGCGAGGCGTTGGTCGCGTCGGTGACGTGCGCGCGGCCGCCGGTCAGCTTCCACATCAGCCATGAATCGATCGTGCCGAACGCCAGCTCGCCGCGTTCGGCGCGGGCGCGCGCGTCCGCGACGTTGTCGAGCAGCCACGCGAGCTTGGTCGCCGAGAAATACGGATCGAGCAGCAGGCCGGTCTTTTCGCTGAGCCAGTCGTTGCGATCCTGATGCTGCTGGCAGAACGCGCTGGTGCGGCGGTCCTGCCAGACGATCGCCGGATGAACCGGCTCGCCGCTCGCGCGGTCCCACAGCACGGTGGTCTCGCGCTGGTTGGTGATGCCGATCGCGTCGATGTCGTCGGCCGCGAGGCCGGCATCGGCGAGCGCGCCGCGCACGCAGGCGACGGTGTCGTCCCAGATGTGCACGGCGTCGTGCTCGACCCAGCCCGGCTTCGGAAACGACTGCGGCAGTTCGCACTGTGAGCTGCCGAGCTTTTTGCCGTCGATGTCGAAGACAATCGCCCGCGTACTGGTGGTGCCCTGGTCGATCGCCAGCAGTGCCGTCATTTTTGAATCCTCGGACCCTGTTCCGGAATCATTCTGCTTCGTGATGTCAGACTTCGCATCCCCGACCGCCGTCCGCCGATGAAATTCCCGAGCCTCAGCCGCGCCCGTGTCGTGCCGCTGATCATCGCCTGCGCGGTGTTCATGGAGAATCTCGACTCGACGATCATCGCCACCGCGCTGCCGCAGATCGCGCGCGCGATGCACGAGGACCCGCTGCACCTGAGCCTGGCGATCACCACGTATCTGCTCAGCCTCGCGGTGTTCATCCCGCTGTCCGGCTGGATCGCCGACCGCCACGGCGCGCGCCGCGTGTTCCGCGCCGCGATCCTCGTGTTCACACTCGGCTCGGTGCTGTGCGGACTGTCGCAGTCGATGCCGCAGCTGATCGCCGCGCGCATCGTGCAGGGCCTGGGCGGCGCGCTGATGGTGCCGGTCGGCCGCCTCGTGCTGCTGCGCACGGTGCCGAAGCACGAGCTGATCGCGGCGATGTCGTGGCTGACCGTGCCGGCGTTGTTCGGACCGATCCTCGGCCCGCCGGTCGGCGGTCTGATCGTCACCTATGCGTCGTGGCGCTGGATTTTCTTCATCAATCTGCCGATCGGCCTGCTCGGCTGGTGGCTGGTGACCCGCTTCATCGACGACACGCGCGCCGAAACGCGCACACCGCTCGATTTCGGCGGCTGGCTGCTGGTCGGCAGCGGCCTCGTGCTGCTGGTGATGGCGTTCGAACTGCTCGGCAAGAACCTGCTCGCCAACGCGGTCGTCTACGCGATGCTGGCCGCCGGCATCGCGCTGCTGGCGCTGTACGGACGGCTGTCGCGGCGGCGCGACGCGCCGATCGTCGACCTGCGCCTGCTGCGCATCGCGAGCTTCCGCATCTCGCTGTACGGCGGCTTCCTCTATCGCGCGAGCGTCGGCGCGTACACGCTGCTGATGCCGCTGATGCTGCAGCTCGGTTTCGGTTACAGCGCCGCGGCATCGGGCGGCATCACGTTCATTTCCGCGACCGGCGCGATGCTGATGAAGGCGACCGCGCCGCGCATCGTCCGCCAGTTCGGCTTTCGTCCGCTGCTGATCGGCAACGCGCTGCTCAGCGCCGTGTTCCTGCTCGGCTGCGCCGCGTTCGCGGCCGACACGCCGAAGGCGGTGATGCTCGGCTGGCTGCTGTGCTACGGCTTCTTCCGTTCGCTGCAGTTCACCTGCATCAACACGCTCGGCTACGCCGACGTGCCGCCCGTGCAGATGAGCCAGGCGACCAGTTTTTCGAGCACCGCGCAGCAACTGACGCTCAGCGTCGGCGTCGGCATCGGCTCGCAGCTGCTGAACACGGTGCGCGCGCTGCGCGATGGCGCAGTGCTGGAAGCCGGCGACTTCCGCTACGCGTTCATCGCCATCGCGGTCGTCACCGCGGCGTCGGCGCTGCTGTTCCGTCGACTGTCGGCGAACGCCGGCAGCAGCGTCAGCGGTCATGCGCGCGGCGCAGACGCAGATTGATCGAGCCCTCACCCCAACCCCCTCCCCGCAAGCGGGGAGAGGGAGAAATTTTCCGTGCGCCGCTCCCGCAAGCATGGAAAACCCGTGGTTGTCGCTTGCCTCTCTCCGCACGCGGGGAGAGGTCGGCACGCAGAGCGTGCCGGGTGAGGGGCCGGCCGCGACGGCGCGGCTATAATTCGCGCTCTTTGTCGCTGCTGGAAACTCCCGTGACGTCTGGCACCTTTCCCCGCACGCGTCTGCGCCGCACGCGCCAGACTGCTTATCTGCGCACGATGGTGCGCGAGACGGCGCTGGCGCCCGGCCAGCTGATCCAGCCGCTGTTCGTCGCCGAAGGCGCGTTGAAAGGCGCGGTCGCGGCGATGCCCGGCGTCACGCGGCTCGATCTCGACGAGCTGGTGCGCGAATGCGAAGCGCTGAAAGCGCTCGGCGTCGGCTGCGTCGCGCTGTTTCCGGTGACGCCGGCCGAACGCAAGTCGCCGGGCGGCGACGAAGCGCTGAACCCGGACAGCCTGATGGTGCGCGCGATCAAGGCGATCAAGCAGAACGTGTCCGGCATCGGCGTCGTCGCCGACGTCGCGCTCGATCCGTACACCAGCCACGGCCAGGACGGCGTGCTCGACGCGAACGGTTACGTCGACAACGACGCCAGCGTCGGCATCCTGCGCCGTCAGGCGCTGCTGTACGCGCGCGCCGGCGTCGACATCGTCGCGCCGAGCGACATGATGGACGGCCGCATCGGCCAGGTCCGCGACGTGCTCGAACGCGACGGCCAGCGCAACACCGTGATCATGTCGTACGCCGCGAAATACGCGTCGGCGTTCTACGGGCCGTTTCGCGATGCCGTCGGTTCGAGCGGCAATCTCGGCAAAGGCGGCAAGGAAACCTACCAGATGGACCCGGCGAACACGGACGAGGCGCTGCGCGAAGTCGCGCTCGACCTCGGCGAGGGCGCCGATATCGTGATGGTCAAGCCCGGCATGCCGTATCTCGACATCATCCGCCGCGTGAAGGACGAATTCGGCGTGCCGACCGCCGCGTATCAGGTCAGCGGCGAATACGCGATGCTGCAGGGCGCGATCGAGCGCGGCTGGCTCGACGAACGCAAGGCGATCCTCGAAGCGCTGCTGTGCTTCCGCCGCGCCGGCAGCGACATGATCCTCAGCTATTTCGCCAGGCGCGCCGCGCAGTGGCTCGCCTAGCGACGTTCGGCGCCGCCCGTTCGTCATTCGACCCGATTCACCTTCGACCACCACATGACTGATCGTTACGCCGTCATCGGCCACCCCATCTCGCACAGCAAATCGCCGGCGATTCACAATGCATTCGCGCGGGCCACGCAACAGGATCTGCATTACGAAGCGGTCGAGGTGCCGGCCGGCACGCTGGCCGACGCGCTGAAACGCCTGCACGACGAAGGTCTGCGCGGCGTCAACGTCACGCAGCCGCACAAGGCCGAAGCCGCGACGCTGTGCGAGACGACCAGCGAACGCGCGCAGCTGGCCGGCGCCACCAATACGCTGATCCGCACCGACACCGGCTGGCGCGGCGACAACACCGACGGCGAAGGTCTGATCCGCGATCTGGCGCGGCTCGCGTACGCGATCGAGGGACGAAACGTGCTGGTGCTCGGCGCCGGCGGCGCGGTGTGCGGCGTGCTCGCACCGCTGCTCGCCGCGCGGCCGGCGTCACTGACGGTCTCGAACCGCAATCCGTGGAAACCGGAAAAACTCGCCGAACAGTTCCGCGCGATCGGCGCCGTCACGCCGCGCACGCACATGACGCTGAAGGGTTTCCAGTTCGACCTGGTCATCAATGCGACGTCGGCCGGCTACAGCGGCCAGATGCCGCGACTGCCGGCGGACATCGTCGCCGACGGCGGCGCCTGTTACGACCTCAGCTACGGCGACGCGCACGCGCCGTTCCGCGCGTGGGCCGAAGCACAGGGCGCGACGCGGATCGCCGACGGTCTCGGCATGCTGGTCGAACAGGCGGCGGCGGCGTTCGCGCTGTGGCGCGGCGTGCGGCCGGAGACCGGCGCGGTGCTGGCGTCGCTGCGCGCCTGAAACGCCGGTTCAGGGCTTCCGCGCAACGGCGGGCGCGGCGCCGGCAAAACCCTGCGCGAGACACCAGCCGGCCGCGAGCAGCAGCCCCATCCAGATCAGCAGCGCCGGCCACAGGCCGCAGACCGCGAGCACGAGGCCGGGACCGAGCGCGAGCGCGGCGAGCGCGCGGCGTTCGCGCGTGCCGGCGGCGTCGCGGCGGCGGCCCAGCAGCCGCAGCCGTTTCGGATCGCGCTGCGCGAGCCGCAGCAGCGCGAGCACGCTCGGGATGATCGCGATCGTCACCGCCAGCGTCGTCGTCGTCATTCCGTCACCCGTTCGAGCGCCAGCGTCTGCGGCGCGCGGCGCATGCGCGTCGCCGTGCGGTACGCGCCGGCGAGGCACGCGAGACCGCCGATCACCAGCACCGTGTCGAGCGCCGGCACCGCGAACTGCGCGGTCGCGAACATCGGTGCCCACGTCGGACCGCCGCACAGCAATCGCAGCGCCGGCAGGCCGAGCAGCATCGCGCCGGTGAGAATCAGCAGTGTCTGCGCGACGCGCGCGGTGTCGCGCACCAGCCAGCTCGCGAGCAGACAAGCGCCGAGCGTGATGAGGAACATCCGCATCATCGCCGGCTGCAGATCGGCATCGAGCGCACGCGCGACGAAGTACGTCGCCGACGCGACGATCAGCGCCAGCGGCAGACCGTAGCCGATGCCATTCACTGCCTGCGCGAGCGGCCGCCAGGCCGGCTGATCGATGCGGCGCTGCGTCCACAAGCGCATGCCGCTGAGCGCGACGTAGGCGGCGGCGAAACCGAGTGCGAACCACGCGGCTTTCGACAGCACGCCGGCGAAGTTGCCGAAATGCAGCGGCGCCATCAGCGAGAACAGGTTGCCACCGAACGACGGCACGCGGCCGAGCGGCGGCTTTTCGTATTGATACGCGCCGCTCGGGCCGTCGTAGACGTAGGTCGTGCCGAACACTTCGCCTTCGGCCGGCAGCATCGAGATCGTCGCGCGCGCATCGGCGCGGCCCCAGTGTTCGACGCTGACGAAGAACGTTTCGGCGTGCGCGCGGCGCGTCGCATCGACGATCATCGCGTCGAGATTCGCCATCGGCGCCGGTCGCGGATCGTTGACCGGCGGATTGCCGACGAAGGTCTCGAACGCAGCCTGCTGATCACCGTTGAACGCGACCATCGCCAGCACCGGCACGCCGAAGCTGGTCGCGAAGCTGAAGAAGCTGCCGGTGAATGCGAGCACGAAGCTGAACACCAGATTCCAGCTGCCGGCGACGACGTGCGCGTCGCGCGCGCTCAACAGCTTCTTGCGACGGCGCAGCGTGAACAGTTCGCGAATCAGGTGACGGTGCAGCAGAAAGCCGCTGACCGCGGCGACCAGCATCGCCAGACCGAGCACGCCGGTCAGCATCAGGCCCCAGGGCTCCGGCACGTGCAGGCGGACGTGCAGGTTGACGAAGAAATCCGGCAGCGCGTTGACGGTGTCGTCGTCGTTCATCGCGTCTTCGTCGCCTTCGCGGCGATTCGACATCTGCAGCGTCCGCGGATCGATGTCGACGACCACGCCGCGTTCGGTCGGTCGGCCGTTCGCATCCTTCTCGTCGCGATGGAACTGCGCATAGATGCGCCCGCCCGAGCGCGGAAACGCGAAGAACGATTCGCGCAGTTCCGGCGCGACGCTGTCGGCGAACTGCTGCAGCGCGTTGCCGAGCCCGGCCGGGAAGCGCTGCGCGGACGGCTGTTCGATCGGATTGGCCCAGTCGCCGATCTCGTCGCCGAACACGGACGCGACGCCGGTGACGATCACCGTGTACAGCAACAGGCCGAGGAACACCGCCGACCAGCCGTGAATGGCGAGCAGCGATCTGGTTTCACGTTGCGGCAGGCTGATCATGTCGTTGCGCTCGTCGGCGGCGTCAGCGCGCGAAATAGTGGATGCCGATCATCGCCAGCTGCGACAGACCGATCGCCGCGATCACGAGATACGCGCGGCGCAGCGAATGCGCGAGACAGGCGTAGAAGAACAGCGTCGCCCAGATCGCCGGAAACAGCAGGATCGGCAGCAGCAGATTGTCGATCTGCGCCGCGCCTTTCGGCAGCCACAGCGCGCCGCCCGCCATCACCAGCGTCGCGCAGACGAACGCCAGCGGCCCGGCCAGCACGACGCGCAACCAGAACGCGCGGCGCGACGGCGGCGCGGCTTGCGGCGGATCGCCGGCGAGCGTCGTCACGGTCGTCATCGCAGACACCGGCAAACGCTGACGGACGGAAAGCGATACAGCATCACAAAAACCTGGTGGCGTTCGGACACGGCGGGCGAGCGCCGGAGGATCGTCACTTTACATGAGAATGAATCTCGTTCCTAGCCTTGCGTGCACCGGTCTTGAAACAGCCGCCATCGCGAGCCGCGCAGGCTCCTGGCGGCATTCGTTCGTTCGGGACGTTTCGACTCATGTCGCAACACTCGTCATGAATGATCCTGGCATCGTCGGATCAGGCGGCGGCGGCGAGTGGCGCGGCGTCGGCGCGCAGGCTCCATTCGAGCGTCCAGCCGTCGCGCTGCCAGCGCGCGATCCACGCCTGCGCGAGCGCTTCGGCGTAGCTGCTGCCGAACTGCATGCGCAGCCGCCGCTGCTCGGTCCAGCGCATCCAGCGTTCGTCGCTGCCTTCGCAGACGCGCAGCCAGTGCTGGCCGGCCGCGCTGCGGCTGACGATCACCGCGCGCGCGCCGTAGCGATCGGCGGCGGCCGGCAGCAGCAGGGCGTTGAACAACAGGGTTTCGGCACGCTCGATCTGCGTGCTGAAGTCGTCGTGCGAGCCGTAGGCCGGCAGTATTTGTGTGTCCATGACCGGTTTACGGCCGCGCGCCGGGCATCCTGAGACGGCAAACGCCGGCACCGCCTGTAGGAAAGCGACCTGTCCGTTGTCGGCAGATCGGCCGCGTTCTTTAAACGGCGCCGAGCAATCCGTCCGACATCAGCACGCTGTGGCCGCCGACGCGCACCGCCGTCAGCCGGCCGCCGGCGCGTTCGGCGCTGACGTACAGCCGGCTCGGCCGGCCCATTTCGACGCCCTGGTGAATGGTCCATTGCAGAACGCCGTCGTCGCGCGCTTCGCTGCCGAGCGCGCCGGCCAGCGCCGCCGCCGCCGAGCCGGTCGCCGGATCTTCGTCGATGCCGACACCGGTCGCGAACATGCGCGCGCGCAACTCGCCTTCGTAGCCGTGCGCATAGACGTAGAGCTGCCGCGCCCATGCCGACGCGAGCACGCGACGCGCTTCGGCGGCATCGAAATCGATCGCCGCCAGCAGTTCCGGCGCGCGCAGCGGCACCAGCACGAACGGCAGGCCGCACGAGACCGCGCGCGGCCGCTCGTCGCCGCTGCGCAGATCGTCGGTTTCCAGGCCGAGCACGCGCGCCAGCACGGCGACGTCGGGCGTCGTGCCGTATTCCGGCAATTGCGCCGTCGTCAGCTCGGCGTAGACCGGCTCGCCGGGCGTGCGGCGCAGACTGATCGCGACCGGACCGATGCCTTCTTCGAGCACGAACGCCGCGTCGCTGCCCTTCGGCACGAGGCCGAGTTCGGCGAGCAGGCAGGCGCTGCCGACCGTCGGGTGGCCGGCGAACGGCAGTTCGGCGGCGGGCGTGAAGATGCGGATGCGATGCAGGGCGTCGCTGCGCGTCGGCGGCAGCACGAACACGGTTTCCGACAGGTTGAATTCGCGGGCGATGCGCTGCATCTGTCGCGTCTCGAGCGCGTCGCCGCCGAACACGACGGCCAGCGGATTGCCGCCGTAAGGCTGATCGGTGAAGACATCGAGCGTATGGAAGCGCAGCGACATGTCGAAGAACCTCGTGTGTGCCGGCGGACCATTGTCCTACGAATCGTCTCGCAACGCCGCACGCCACAGCGCCAGCTTGCGCGCGCGCGGCTGGCCGGCGTTGGCCGGACTGGTCGACGGCAGGCGCACGATCTGCAGATCCGTGATCGCATCGGGCAGCGTGCGTGCGACGTGACGGTCGAACGCTTCGGCGGCCTTGCCGCCGTTCAGGCAGATCCGCGTCAGCGCGCGATGCGCGGCGAAGAACGCGGCGAAATCGTTGACGACTTCCGTGCTGCGGACGATGCGGCCGTCGAGGCTGCCGGGCCGTTCGCAGGCCGCGAGCACGTCCCAGACCGCGATGCCGCGCGCCTGCAGCCGCGCGAGCCGTCGCGCGTAATCCGGCTCCGGCGGCGTCGCGAAAATCTCGTCGATGAACGGCCAGAACAGATTGCGCGGATGCGCGTAGTACTGCTGCGCGCGCAGCGACGCGATGCCGGGCATCGAACCGAGGATCAGGATGCGCGCGTCGTCGCGCGCGGCCGGCGGAAAACTTTCGCAACGCAGCTCGGAAGCGGGTGGTTTCATCGGCCTATTGTCGGCCAGCATGCCGTGCAACTCGACGCCCGCGCCGCGTGGCCGCTTCCGCAGCACCGCGCGATCTCCTACGATCGGCCGGTGACGGCGATCCGCGATTCCTATTCCGCTCCGGCGAAACTCGGCCACTGGCTGGTCGCACTGCTGCTGGTCGTCACGTACGGCGTGGCGTGGACGATGGTCGATCTGCGTATCTCGCCGACCAAACTCCGGCTCTACAACTATCACAAGTGGATCGGCGTGACGATCTTCGCGCTCGTCGTGCTGCGCGTCGTCTGGCGGCGGTTGCGACGCCCGCCGCCGTGGCCGCCGCAGATGCCCGCGTGGCAGCGGCAGGCGGCGGAGATCGTCCATCGGCTGCTGTATCTGCTGCTGTTCGCGCTGCCGCTGAGCGGCTGGCTGATGAGTTCGGCGCAGGGTTTCCAGACCGTCTACCTCGGCCGCTGGCCGATCCCGGACGCGATCGGCAAGCACGCGGCGCTCGGTACGGCGCTGACGTCGGTGCACGTCGCGCTGACCTGGCTGCTGCTGGCGCTGGTCGCCGCGCATGTGCTGGCGGCGCTCAAGCACCAGTTCGTCGATCGCGATGGCATGCTGTGGCGCATGCTGCCGCGCCGGCGCCGTGCCCCACAGGAGAAACCATGAACCGGATCGCCATGCTCATCGCTTTCGGCCTGTTGTTCGGCACGGCGATGGTCCACGCCGCACCGCGACCGCTGATCGCCGACAAGAGCCGCATCACGTTCAGCGTCAAGGAAATGGGCGTTTCGGTCAGCGGCCGGTTCAGCCGCTTCGATGCCGCGATCGATCTCGATCCGGCAAAGCCGGAAACATCGAGCGCGACGCTCAGCGTCGACATCGCCAGCCTGACGACCGGCAATGCCGATGCCGACACGATCGCGCTCGACGCGCCGTGGCTGGATCAGCGCGCGTTCCCGAAAGCGACGTTCGTCAGCAGCGCCGTCGAGCGCAGCGGCGACGATCGCTATACGGTCAGGGGCACGCTGACGATCCGCGGCAAGGCGCGCGCGATCGTCGTGCCGCTGACCGCCGCCGCGCAGACCGACCGCGGTCTCGTCGTCCGCGGCGGCTTCACGATCCGCCGCTCGGACTTCGCGATCGGCGGCGGCGAGTGGAATGAAAGCGGTGTGGTCGCCGACGAGGTGCCGGTGTCGTTCGAGCTGACGCTCGGCGCGCCGCACTGAGCACCTACATGAACTTGCCGCCGCTGATGCGGCCGTCGGCATCGAGCTCGGCGAAATAGCGGCTGTTGTCCATGCGGAATTCGCGCGTCGCGATCTCGCCGGGCAGCACCAGCTTGACGTCCGGATAACGGGCGCGGAACTGCGCCGGCGTCGGTTTTTCGGCGATGAAACGCTGGAACGTCGCGAGGTCGGTGACATGGCCGGCGACGGGTTTCGGATCGTCGATCGGCGCGTTCTGCCGGCACGCGCAAAGCAGCGACAGGACGACGAGTAAAGCCGGAACGAAGATACGCATCGGATCAATCTCCTGTGAAAGAAGGGCTGCGTCAGTCGACGAGATTCTTGGCTTCGGCGACCGCCAGCGTGCCGGCGCCGGCGACGTGGCGGCGCCGCATCAGCCACGGATGGATGAAGACCGTCGACAGGATCACGCAGACGCCGGCGTAGAAACCGGCGCCCAGCTCATGCTGTTCGCCGAGCAGGACGATCGCCAATACGATCGCGTACACCGGTTCGAGATTGACCGCGAGCAGTGCCGCGAATGCGCTGAGCTTGCGCAGCGCGACCAGCGACAGCGTGAACGGCAGCAGCGTGCACGCGAACGCGAGCAGCGCCAGCAGCGCGAAATCGCGCGGCGCCGGCACGGCGAACGCACCGGCATCGAATCCACCGTTCGACGACCACGGCAGCAAAACGGTCAGCAGCAGCGCGCCGGTGCCGAGTTCCAGCGTCGTCACCACCAACGCATCCGCGCGTTCGATGTAACGCTTGTTCAGCGCGCTGAAGCCGGCGACGAACAGCGCCGACGAGATGCCGACCAGCAGACCGACGCGCATGCCGGACGGAATGCCGCCGACGACCAGCGCGACGCCCGGCACGACCGCGACGCCGAGCAGCATCTCGCGCGGATCGATGCGGCGGCCGGCAATCCACGGCTCGATCAGCGACAGGAACACCGGGCCGAGCGCGATGCAGGTGACGGCGACCGACGCGTTGGCGAGCTTGATCGCACCGAAGAACGTCAGCCAGTGCAGCGTCACCAGCACGCCGATGCCGGCGTAGATCGCGACGAGCCGCAGCGGCAGCGCGCGCAGGCCGCGCCAGACGCGCGGCAGGCAGATGAGCGCGGCGAGCACCAGCACCATGCGCCACCACACCAGCGCGATCGCCGGCAGCGCGATCAGCTTGCCGAGAATCGCCGTGAAGCCCCACAGCAGCACGCACAGGTGAATCTGCAACTGGGGCTTGAGCGATGCGGACATGCGGCGCAGCTTGACGCAGCGGCCGCCGCTTGAGAAGCGTGCGCGCTAGAAATCGCCGTAGCGGCGACGGCGGCGGTTCTGCAGCAGCCACGGCAGCAGCAGACCGACGACGACGCCACCGCTGAGCAGGCCGGCGCCGGCGATCAGCGTCGCGCGTCGCGCGCGTTCGCTGTCGAAGCGCTGCACCGCCGCGGCCATCGCCTGTTCCTTGGCCGCCAGCTCGGACTTCAGCCGCGTATTTTCCTGCGACAGCTCGAACGCCGGGCGCACCGAATCGAGCTGCGCCTTCGCGCTCTTGAGTTCGTCCTGCAGCGATTTGACCTGGCTGCGTGCACTGTCGAGATCGGCTTTCATCTGCGACAGGCGATCTTTCGCAGCCGGTTGTGACGACAGATAACGCGCGGTCATCCAGCCGACAGCGCCGCTGCCGCTGCGGACGCGCGCGAAACTCTGTTCACCGAGCGTCTCCAGCACCGTGACCTTGTCGCCGCTGTGCAGGACGCCGATCGACGCGGCATCGTTGCGCGGCGCTTCGCGCAGCGTGACCGAGACGTCGTCGGTGATGTATTGGGACGCACCTTCGGCGTGGGCCAGCGGTGCGACGAGACTGAGCGCGAGAAGCAGGGGGACTCGATTCATGGTCGGGCGAGTCTAGCAACGCAGCCTCGATGCGCAAGCCCGCGCCGGCCGCCGATGCTGCTTCAGCGACGCTTCAGCGATGTTGCGATCGTCGCTCGCGGCCCGCCTCGAAACGGCGGATTTCGTCGGGTGTCGCCGGTTGCAGCGGCGTGACCGGCTGCGGTTCGCCGGCCTCGCTGACCGCGACCATCGTGAAGAAGCAGCTGTTGGCGTGGCGCACCACCTCGCCGCGAATGTCCTCGGCGACGACCTTGATGCCGACTTCCATCGACGTGCGGCCGGTGTAATTGACCGATGCGAGAAAGTGCACGAGCTCGCCGACGTGGATCGGCTGGCGGAACATCACGCGATCGACCGACAGCGTGACGACGTAACTGCCGGCGTAACGGCTCGCGCACGCATACGCGACCTGATCGAGCAGTTTGAGAATGTGTCCGCCGTGCACGTTGCCGGAAAAATTGACCATGTCCGGCGTCATCAGCACGGTCATCGTCAGCTGGTGCTTCGGCAGGTCCATGATCCTTCCCCCCCGGAAACGGCGAAAAGCTTTGAACCACAGATTTCACAGATTTGCACAGATTAAAAGCAACGAAGCTTTATTCTTTGGCTGCCCGGTCTGATCTGTGTAATCGGCGAAATCTGTGGTTAGGCTTTTGCTTCTACAAAGACAACCGCCGCAGATCGCCGAGCAGCTTGCCGAGCAGCACGATGAAGCGCGCCGCGTACGCGCCGTCGATGACGCGATGATCGTACGACAGCGACAGCGGGCACAGCAGGCGCGGCACGAACTGCTTGCCGTCCCAGACCGGCTTGATCCGGCTTTTCGACACGCCGAGGATCGCGACTTCCGGCGCGTTGACGATCGGCGTGAAAAAGCTGCCGCCGATGCCGCCGAGCGAGGAGATCGAGAAGCAGCCGCCTTTCATTTCATCGGGTTTGAGCTTGCCGTCGCGCGCTTTTTTCGCAAGCTCCGCGGTTTCCTGCGCGAGCTGGACGATGCCTTTGCGATCGGCGTCGCGCACGACCGGCACGACCAGACCGTTCGGCGTGTCGGCGGCAAAGCCGATGTGCAGATATTTTTTGACGATCAGGTTTTCGCCGTCGGGCGCCAGCGAACTCGCGAACTCCGGGTACTGCCTGATCGCCGCGGCGACCGCCTTGATCACGAACGGCAGCAAGGTCAGCTTCACGCCGCCTTCCTCGCTCTGTGCCTTGCGGAATGCTTCGAGCTCGGTGATGTCGGCTTCGTCGGTCTGCGTGACATGCGGCACGTTCAGCCATGCGCGATGCAGATGCGCCGCCGACAGCTTGCGAATCCGCGCGAGCGGTCGGGTTTCGATCTCGCCGAACTGCGCGAAGTCGACCGCCGGAATCGGCGGAATGCCGGAACTTCCGGTCGCCGCGGCGGCGCCCGGCGCCGATGCCAGGCGGTTCTTGACGAAGCCCTGCACGTCTTCGATGACGATGCGCCCGCGCGCCGCCGAACCGCGCACCTGCGACAGATCGACGCCGAGTTCGCGCGCGAACTTGCGCGTCGCCGGCCCGGCATACGGGACCTCGCCTTCGCGCTTCGGTACTTGCGGCGGCGTCAATGGTGCGGCATCCGACACCAGCGCCTGCACCGGCTTCGGCGCCGGCGTGGCGGGTGCCGCAGGCGTTTCCGCCGCTTTCGCGGCGACCGGCGACGCAGCCGCGCCGACCAGCGTGCAGACCGCCGCGCCCTGCGAGACCTTGTCGCCGACCTTGAGCTTGAGATCGCGGACGATGCCCGATGCCGGCGCCGGCACTTCGAGCGTCGCCTTGTCCGATTCGAGCACGAGCAGCGGCGCGTCCTTGTCGACGCTGTCGCCATCCTTGACCAGCAATTCGATGACCGGCACGTCGTGGTAGTCGCCGATATCCGGAATCGTCACGTCCATGTTGCCGGCGCCGCCGTCGGGCGCCGATTGCGTCTGCGCGGCGGCGGGCGTGGCCGCTGTCGCGGGCTTGTCGGCAGCGGCTTCTTTGGCGGGCGCCGCGGATTTCGCGGCCGGCGTTTCGGCCGGCGACGCTTCGGCGGCCGTGGCCGTTTCCAGTTCGCAGACCGGCGTGCCCTGCGACACCTTGTCGCCGACCTTGAGCTTGAGATTGCGGACGATGCCCGATTCCGGCGCCGGCACTTCGAGCGTCGCCTTGTCCGACTCGATCACCAGCAGCGGCGCGTCCTTGTCGATCGCATCGCCGTTCTGCACGAGCAGTTCGATCACCGGCACGTCGTGGTAATCGCCGATGTCGGGAATTGTGATTTTCATGATTCGCTACCCTCGCATGGTGCCGGCGTCCCTGCCGCGGACTCGTTGCTCGATGGAACCCCGGCCCGGCCATCCATGGCCGGGCGTTCGCTGATCACGAACTGCGCTTCAACGCAGTCCATGATCAGCTCACCCAGGGCGATGCCCGGTCCGGCTTGATGCCATA
>DASSVA010000179.1:0-8598 GCA_035706385.1 Solimonas sp.
TTTCGACGGCCTGACGCAGGGCGCGACCGAGGTCAAGGTCACGGCGAAGAAGGCAGACGGCAAGACCGTCGAGTTCAAGGCCAAGGTCCGCATCAATACCGCCAAGGAGTGGGACTACTACGCCCACGGCGGCGTGCTGCAATACATGCTGCGACAGATGGCGGCCTGAGCGATTCCGCCGTTGTGAAAAAGGCCCGCAGTCGCGGGCCTTTTTTTGTTCTGCCGATCGGCGCCTTCATCTCTCCGGCGTCACGGACGCCGCTTCACGGCGAACGCCGAGAACGCCTGACATTCCGGCATCAGCGAGATCGTGTTGACGTTGATGTGCGCCGGTCGCGTCGCGATCCAGTACACCGTCTCGGCGATGTCGTCGGCGGTCAGCGGCGTCGTGCCGGCATAGATCGACGCGGCTTTTTGTTCGTCGCCGCTGTAACGGACCAGCGAGAACTCGGTCTGCGCCATGCCGGGCTCGACATTGCTGACGCGCACGCCGCGGCCGACCAGATCGGCGCGCAGGTTCAGCGAGAACTGGCGGACGAACGCCTTGGTGCCGCCGTAGACGTTGCCGCCCGGATACGGCCATTCGCCCGACACCGAGCCGATGTTGATGACGTGACCGCGGCCGCGCTCGACCATGCCCGGCGTGATCGCGCGCGTCATGTACATCAGGCCCTTGATGTTGGTGTCGACCATGCGCTCCCAGTCTTCCAGGTCGGTCTCGTGCGCCGGCTTCAGTCCGAGCGCCAGACCGGCGTTGTTGACGAGCACGTCGATCGCCGCGAAGTCGGCGGGCAGATCGGCGACCACCGCGTCGATCGCGGCGCGATCGCGGACATCGAGTTCGACTCCGTGCAGGCGTTCGCCGCACTCGGCGGCGAGCGCATCGAGCCGCTCGCGGCGGCGGCCGGTGGCGACGACCCGATGCCCTTCGTCGATGAAGCGGCGCGCGATCGCCGCGCCGAAGCCGGACGTGGCGCCGGTAACCAGAATGTTCATGGCTGCTTTTTTCATGTGGAGGAAATGGCGCTCCGGCGCGCTGCGCTGTTTGGCCGCACGGCCAGTTCGCCGCCACCGGGCTTGCGCTAGCATTCTGCCATCGTCGGCCGGCTGACACGATCATCCGGTGTGTGCCTGGCAATGGAGGCTTCATGAAGCGTGTGGTGTTCAACCAGAAAGGCGGCGTCGGCAAGACGACCATCGTCTGCAATCTGGCGGCGATCGCGGCCGCCAACGGCCTGCGCACGCTGGTGATCGATCTCGACACACAAGGCAATGCCACGCAGTACCTGCTCGGCGCACGCGCCGCGCGCACCGACCGGACGATCGCCGATTTCTTCGAGTCGACGCTGTCGTTTTCGCTCGCGCCGGCGCCGTTCGTCACCTACGTCACCAATACGCCGTTCGAGAATCTCGACGTCGTGGCGGCCGATCCGCGCCTCGAAGAACTGTCGATCAAGCTCGAAGCCAAGCAGAAGATCTACAAGTTCCGCGACGCGCTGCGCAAGCTCAAAGGCTACGACGCGGTGTTCATCGACACGCCGCCGGCGCTGAACTTCTACGCGCGCTCGGCGCTGATCGCCGCCGACGGCGTGCTGATCCCGTTCGATTGCGACGAGTTCGCGCGGCAGGCGCTGTACACGCTGCTTGCCAACATCGAGGAATTGCGTGCCGATCACAACGATGACCTGCGCATCGAAGGCATCATCGCGAATCAGTTCTCGTCGCGTTCGAAACTGCCGGCGCGGCTGGTCGACGAACTGCGCCACGAAGGCAAGCCGGTGCTCGAACAGACGCTGTCGAGTTCGGTCCGCGTCAAGGAATCGCACGAGCTGCACAAGCCGATGATCTACCTCGACCGCAGTCATCGCGTCACGCAGGAATACGTCGCGCTCTACAACTCGCTGCGCGCGGGCTGAGGACTTCAAAAAAGCGTTTAACCACAGATTTCACGGATTACACAGAAACAGGCAAAGGCAAAGGCAAAGAGCTTCTGCTTTTTTCAATCTGTGTAATCTGTGAAATCTGTGGTTGGCGTCTTTTACGTCGTCAGATCGTCAAAGAAGCGCTTGGCCTTGCCGAGCCAGCTCGAAGTTTCCGGGTGGTGCTTGTTGTCCTGCCCGAGCGTCTCGCCGAATTGCCGCAGCAATTCCTTTTGCGCCTTGTTCAGGCGCACCGGCGTCTCGACGAACACCGTGCAGTACAGATCGCCGGGGCCCGAGGTGCGCACCGAGCGCACGCCACGACCGCGCAGGCGGAACTGCTTGCCGCTCTGCGAGCCTTCGGGGACGTCGACCGTGATCCTGCCTTCCAGCGTCGGCACTTCCAGCTCGCCACCGAGCGCGGCGGTCACCACCGAGATCGGCATCGAGCAATGCAGATCGTTGCCGTCGCGTTCGAAGATCTCGTGCGGCTTGACGTTGATCTGCACGTACAGATCGCCGTTCGGCGCATTCTGATCGCCCGGCTCGCCTTCACCGGTCAGGCGGATGCGATCGCCGGTGTCGACGCCCGGCGGCACCTTGACTTCGAGTGTCTTGTCGCGCCGCGTCTTGCCGGCGCCGCGACAGGTCTTGCACGCGTCGCTGACGAGCGTGCCGCTGCCGCGGCATTTCGGGCAGGTCTGCTGCAGCACGAAGAAACCCTGCTGCACGCGCACCTGGCCCGAACCGTGACAGGTCTGACAGGTCGGCGGTTTCTTGCCGTCGGCGGTGCCATAGCCATGACAGCTTTCACATTCATCCCAGGTCGGGATGCGAATGCTTTCGGTGGAGCCGAACACCGCCTGCTCCAGTGTCAGTTCCATGATGAAGCGCAGATCGGCGCCGCGTCGCGGACCGGATCGCCCGCCGCCACCGCCGAAGATGTCGGAGAACACGTCGCCGAAGATGTCGGCGAAGCCGCCCGCACCGCCGAACCCGCCGCCGCCGCTGCGACTCAGTCCTTCATGGCCGTACTGGTCGTAGATCGCGCGCTTCTGGCCATCGCAGAGCACTTCGTAGGCTTCGCTGACTTCCTTGAAGCGCTCTTCGGCGGTGTGATCGCCCGGATTGCGATCCGGGTGATATTTCATCGCCAGCTTGCGGTACGCCTTCTTCAACTCGTCGTCGCCGGCCTGCTTGCCGACACCGAGAACTTCGTAATAGTCGCGCTTGCTCATGCCTTCAGTCTCGACTCGATCCGACGATCCGGGATGAGCCACATCAATGCCGCCGCCACGTAAATGAGATCCGCCGCCCAGCGCTCGACGAACGCCAGCGCGATGGCGGTCGCGTACAGCACCGGCGAGATCTTGCCTTTGAGATCACGGCCGAGCGCGCGCCTGAGCCTGGACTGTTCGCCCTGCGAGCGGATGATCAGGCTCTGCAGGATGAAATACGCCAGCGCCGCCATCAGCAGGACGACGCCATACAGCGCGGTCGGAACGCTTTCGAAATGGTTCTCGCCCATCCAGCCGGTGACGAATGGCAGCAGCGACAGCCAGAACAGCAGATGCAGGTTCGCCCACATGATGCCGCCGGTGACCTTGTCGGTCGCGTGCAGCATGTGATGATGATTGTTCCAGTAGATGCCGACGTAGACGAAGCTCAGGATGTAGCTGAGCAGCGTCGGCCACAGTTCGCCGAGCGCGGCGAACGTCGCCTCGTGCGGAACCTTCAGTTCCAGCACCATGATCGTGATGATGATCGCGATCACGCCGTCGCTGAATGCTTCCAGCCTGCCCTTGCCCATCGTCGCTCCCCGAACGTCCCCGGCCCGGAAAACGTCATGCCCGCGCAAGCGGGCATCCAGTCCTGCGGCTCTGGATCCCCGCGTGCGCGGGGATGACGCCATGCGTCACTTCTTGTCCTTGACTTCGGTGAACTCGGCATCGACCACGTCGCCTTCCGGCGATGCACCGCCCGCCGCACCCGGCGCCGCGCCGGCATCGCCGCCGGCCGCCGCGTTCTGCTCGGCGTAGACGCGTTCCATCAGTTTCGCCGAGGCCTGCGTCAGCGCTTCGGTCTTCGCCGTGATCGCGTCCTTGTCGTCGCCCTTCACCGCTTCGCGGGCCGCGGCGATCGCATCCTCGATCGACTTCTTCTCGTCGGCTTCGACCTTGTCGCCCAGATCCTTCAGCGACTTCTCGACCGCGTGAATCATCTGGTCGGCCTGATTGCGGGCGGCGATCAGTTCGTTGAACTTGCGGTCTTCCTCGGCATGCGCCTCGGCGTCCTTGACCATCTTCTGGATCTCGTCATCCGACAGGCCCGAGTTCGCGGTGATGCGGATGCTCTGTTCCTTGCCGGTCGCCTTGTCCTTCGCGGTGACGTGCAGGATGCCGTTGGCGTCGATGTCGAACGTGACCTCGACCTGCGGCATGCCGCGCGGTGCCGGCGCGATGCCGGTCAGATCGAAACGGCCGAGCGACTTGTTGGCCGACGCGATCTCGCGTTCGCCCTGGTAGACCTGGATCGTCACCGCGGTCTGGTTGTCGTCGGCGGTCGTGAACGTTTCCGACTTCTTGGTCGGAATCGTCGTGTTCTTCTCGATCAGCTTGGTCATCTTGCCGCCGAGCGTCTCGATGCCGAGCGACAGCGGCGTGACGTCGAGCAGCAGCACGTCCTTGCGATCACCCGACAGCACCGCGCCCTGCACCGCCGCGCCGGCCGCGACGGCCTCGTCCGGATTGATGTCCTTGCGCGGCTCCTTGCCGAAGAAGTTCTTGACCGCTTCCTGGACCTTGGGCATGCGCGTCTGGCCGCCGACGAGGATGATCTCGTCGATCTCGCTCGGCTTCAGGCCGGCGTCCTTGATCGCGATCTTGCACGGCTCCATCGACTTGGCGATGAGGTCGTCGACCAGCGCTTCGAGCTTGGCGCGTGTCAGCTTCATGTTCAGATGCTTCGGACCGCTGGCGTCGGCCGTGATGTACGGCAGGTTGACGTCGGTCTGCGTCGAGCTCGACAGCTCGATCTTGGCCTTTTCGGCCGCTTCCTTGAGGCGCTGCAGCGCGAGCGGATCCTTGTGCAGGTCGATGCCCTGCTCCTTCTGGAACTCGGCCGCGATGTACTCGATCACGCGCTGGTCGAAGTCCTCGCCGCCGAGGAAGGTGTCGCCGTTGGTCGCGAGCACTTCGAACTGCTTCTCGCCGTCGACGTCGGCGATCTCGATGATCGAGATGTCGAACGTGCCGCCGCCGAGATCGTAGACGGCGACTTTCTTGTCGGCGCCGGCGACCTTGTCGAGGCCGAACGCGAGCGCGGCCGCGGTCGGTTCGTTGATGATGCGCTTGACGTCGAGGCCGGCGATGCGGCCGGCGTCCTTGGTCGCCTGGCGCTGCGAATCGTTGAAGTAGGCCGGCACGGTGATGACCGCTTCAGTCACCTTCTCGCCGAGATAATCCTCGGCGGTCTTCTTCATCTTCAGCAGGATCTCGGCCGACACCTGCTGCGGCGCGAGCTTGTTGTCCTTGACCTGCACCCAGGCATCGCCGTTGTCGGCCTTGACGATCTTGAACGGCGAATGCTTGATCGCCTTCTGTACTTCGGCGTCCTCGAAGCGACGGCCGATCAGGCGCTTGACGGCGAACAGCGTGTTGTGCGGATTGGTCACCGCCTGGCGCTTCGCCGAGCGGCCGACCAGCGTCTGGCCGTCGTCGGTGTACGCGACGATCGACGGCGTGGTGCGCTCGCCTTCGCTGTTTTCGATGATCTTGACGTTGCTGCCGTCGAGGATCGCGACGCAGCTGTTGGTCGTGCCAAGGTCGATGCCGATGATCTTTGCCATAAAGGTGACTCCAGGAAGATGTTTCAGTC
Source organism: Solimonas sp. (assembly GCA_035706385.1). Classification (GTDB taxonomy): domain Bacteria; phylum Pseudomonadota; class Gammaproteobacteria; order Nevskiales; family Nevskiaceae; genus Solimonas. Next base: position 5,796 of record DASSVA010000179.1, read on the forward strand.
CTGCCGCCTAACTGATGGCTTCGGGCAGGGATTCAAGAGGTTTTGACAAGTTTTTGCTGCGGGCGAACCGTTCTCAATCCGGCGCGCGCGCGACGACGACCATCGCCGGACGCAGCAGCCGATCATGCAGGCTGTAACCTTTCTGCATGACGCTGAGCACGTGATTGGCCGGCACGTCGACGCTCGGCACCATCGTCATCGCCTGATGAAAATCCGGATTGAACGGCTGGCCGCTCGGATCGATCTGCCTGACGCCGTGCTTCTCCAGCACGCTCATCAGCTGGCGATAGGTCAACTGCATGCCCTCGCCCATCGCCTTGGCCGAAGCGTCGGCAGTTTCCGCCGCCTTCAGGCCGAGTTCGAAGCTGTCGGCGACCGCGAGCAGTTCGTTGAGCAGTTTTTCCGTGGCGTACTTGAGGCTGCTGGCGGCGTCGCGTTCGAGGCGGCGGCGCGTGTTCTCGAGGTCGGCGATCGCGCGCAATTGCGCTTCCCTGGCCGCGGCGGCGCGTGTTTCCGCATCGTTGAGCTGCGCACGCAGCGCATCGAGCGGATCGCCGCTGTCGGCAGCGCTGGCGAGCTCTTCGGCGGGTTCCGGTGTATCCGTCATGTCACAGGTTTTCTGGTGATTGGCGAAAGACCCGCCGGGCGGCGGATCGCGAAGGGGCGCCATGATAGCCACGTAAACCGCGGCCAGCCAGATTTCCGGCCGGTGCCCTGCGCCCTAATCTAGGGCTCAGCCTTCGCCTTTCAAGCCGGCCGACAGCAGGCGCGCGGTTTCGCGGACGATCGGGATGATGCGGTGATAGGCCATGCGCGTCGGCCCGATCACGCCGAGCGTGCCGGCGACCTTGCCGTCGACGTAATACGGCGCGGTGACGACGCTGCATTCGTCGAGCACGCGATAGCCGGACTCGTCGCCGATGAACAGCTGCACGCGGTCCGCGTTCAGGCACTGGTCGAACAGGTTCAGCAGATCGCGCTTGGTGTCGATCGCCTCGAACAGGCTGCGCAGGCGCTGCACGTCGGCGAGTTCCTGAAAGCCCATCAGGTTCGGCCGGCCGGCGAACACGTAGTCGCCGGTGTTCGCGCCCTGCGGACGCAGCGCCTGTTCGGCGATCGCCGCGGCCTCGCGCAGCAGCAGGTTGACGTGCGCCTGCGCGTCGGCGGCTTCCTGCATCAACGCGCGACGCAGATCGACCAGATCGCGACCGGCGAAATGCTCGTTGAGCAGGTTCGCGTAGCGTTCCAGCTCGTCGGCGCCGTACGGCCGCTCGGTGCTGATGACACGGTTCTGCACTTCATGCTGGTTGACGACCAGGATCGTCAGCACGCGATTGCCGGACAGCGGCAGGAATTCGATGCGCCGCAGCACCGCCAGATTGCGCCGCGGCACGGTGACGACGCCGGCCATTCGCGACATTTCCGACAACAGTGTCGATGCCGCCTGCACGAGATCGGCCTGCGAACGGTCGCCGGGCAGCAGTTCGTCGGCGATCAGTTCGCGCTCCTCGCTGCTCAACGGTTCGGGCGCGAGCAGCGCGTCGACGAAATAGCGATAGCCGCGCGTGGTCGGAATGCGGCCGGCCGAGGTATGCGGCGAGGCGACGAAACCGAGCTCGTCGAGATCGGCCATGACGTTGCGGATCGTCGCCGGCGACAGGCCGAGATTGGCCATCCGCGACAGCGTCCGCGAACCGACCGGCTGGCCGTCGTGGATATAGCGCTCGACGAGCAGCTTCAGCAGTTCCGCGGCGCGTGCATCGAGAGGGAGCGACATGCCATCAAAAATGACGGTTTTCCGACACGTTTTCAATAGCGTCGCCGCACATCGCGATGCTGGAAGCTCCGCCTTTCATGTTAAGTTTCGCGCGATCATTCCGGGTTCTTCCATGTCATCGTTCGAGACCGTCGGCATCGTCGGCAAGCGGCGCGATCCGCAGGTCGTGCCCACGCTGATGCAGTTGCTGGAGATCCTGCGCGCGCTCGGTCGCCGGGTTCGCGTCGAGGACGTCACGCTGGCCGGCGTCGATCTGCCGGACGACGTGCAGCGCCTGCCGCGCGCGCAACTCGCGACCGCCTGCGATCTGGTCGTCGTCGTCGGCGGCGACGGCACGCTGCTGTCCGCGGCGCGCGATCTGGCGCCGGCCGGCGTCGCGCTGGTCGGCATCAACCAGGGCCGGCTCGGCTTCATGGTCGACGTACCGCCGGCCGAGATGCGCGAAGCGCTCACCGCCGTGTTCGCCGGCGACTACGTGCGCGAGCAGCGCCTCTTGCTGTCGACACGCCTGATCCGCGAGCGGCGTCCGCAGCTGACGCAGCTGGCGGTCAACGATGTCGTGATCCGCAACCAGGCGGCGATCCGCATGCTCGAGTTCGAGACCTGGATCGACGGCGAATTCATCTCGCAGCACCGCGCCGACGGCTTCATCGTCGCCAGCCCGACCGGCTCGACCGCGTATGCGCTGTCCGGCGGCGGCCCGGTGGTCCACCCCGGGCTCGACGCGCTGACGCTGGTACCGATCTGTCCGCATACCCTCTCCGACCGGCCGATTGTCGTCTCCAGCCGGCAGACCGTGCGCATCACCCTGCGCGGCGCGCCGAACACGGTGGCGATGTACACCTGCGACAGCCAGACCGCCGAAACCCTGCATGTCGGCGAATCGTTCGAGGTCCGAGAAGCCGACTTCCGGATGCACCTCGTGCATCCGCGCCAGTACTCGTACTTCGACATCCTGCGCAGCAAGCTGAACTGGGGTCGCGGGCCGGCGCTCAATGCCGGCAGCGCCGAAGGCAACATTAGATA
>DASSVA010000180.1:0-4602 GCA_035706385.1 Solimonas sp.
CGAAATGAATGACGATACGGTGACCGCGCCGCGCTGGACCGCAGCGCAGGCCCGCGCGCTCTACAACGTCGCGCAATGGGGCGAAGGCTATTTCGACGTGACGGCGGACGGCCACGTGCAGGTGCGGCCGTTTCGTGAAAAGTCCGACGTCGCGATCGATCTCTTTGATCTGGCGCGCCGCCTGCCGGCCGAAGGGCTGCAGCTGCCGGCGCTGGTGCGCTTCGTCAACATCCTGCATGACCGCGTCGACCAGCTGACCGGCGCGTTCGCCGAGGTCATCGCCGAACTCGGTTACCAGGGTCGCTATACCGCGGTCTATCCGATCAAGGTCAACCAGCAGGGCGATGTCGTCGAGGAAATCGTCGCGCATGGCGGCGAACGCGTCGGCATCGAGGCCGGCAGCAAGCCGGAACTCGCGGCGGTGCTCGGTCTCGCGCGGCCGGGCAGCGTCATCGTCTGCAACGGCTACAAGGATCGCGCGTACATCCGCCGCGCGCTGATCGGCAACAAGCTCGGTCACCGCGTCTACATCGTCGTCGAGAAACTCTCCGAGCTGCCGCTGGTGATCGAGGAGGCCCGCGCGCTGGCGGTGACGCCGCTGATCGGCCTGCGCGTGCGGCTGTCGGCGAACTTCAAGAGCACGCAGCAGAACACCGGCGGCGAGAAGGCCAAGTTCGGCCTGAGCTCGCCGCAGATCCTCGACGCGCTGGCGATGCTGAAGGCGGCCGGCCGTCTCGATGCGGTAAAGATGATCCATTTCCATCTCGGCTCGCAGGTCGCCAACGTGCAGGACGTCGCGCGCGGACTGCGCGAGGCGGCGCGCTTCTACGTCGAGCTGCGCCGGCTCGGCGCGCCGATCGACGTCGTCGACGTCGGCGGCGGGCTCGGCGTCGATTACGAAGGTACGCGTTCGCGCTCGTTCTGCTCGATGAACTACTCGTTGCGCGAATACGCGCGCAACATCCTGCGCACGCTGCAGGAAGTCTGCGTCGCCGAGAACCTGCCGCAGCCGAACGTGATTTCCGAATCGGGCCGCGCGCTGACCGCGCATCACGCGGTGCTGATCGCCGACGTCGTCGATCGCGACGAAGTGCCGGCGCAGACCGTCGAGGCGCCGGCTGCGGACGCGCCGCCGGTGTTGCAGGATCTGTATGCGCTGTTTCGCGAGATCGACGTGCAGGGGCCGATCGAATCGCTGCACGACGCCGCGCAGTTCTTCGCCGACGCGCAGGCGCAATATGCGATGGGCCTTTTGAGCCTGCCGCAGCGCGCATACGCCGAACGTGCGTATTACGCGCTCGCGCATGCCGTGCTGCCGAAGCTCGATCTCGGCATCCGCGCGCAGCGCGACGCGTACGACGAGTTGCGCGAGAAGCTGTCGGCCAAGTACTTCTGCAATTTCTCGGTGTTCCAGTCGGTGCCGGACGCCTGGGCGATCGATCAGGTGTTCCCGATCATGCCGATCCATCGCCTTGACGAAAGCCCGGACGTGCGCGCGCGGCTGTGCGATCTGACCTGCGATTCCGATGGTCGTCTCGACCAGTACGTCGACCGCGAAGGCCTGATGCCGACGCTGGCGCTGCATCCGCTGCGCGACGGCGAACCGTATCTGATCGGCTTCTTCATGGTCGGCGCATATCAGGAAATTCTCGGCGACATGCACAACCTGTTCGGCGACACCAACGCCGTCAACGTCGTGCTCGATGGACAGGGCGGCTGGCAGCTCGCCGGCGCCGAGGCCGGCGACCGCACCGACGAGCTGCTGCGCTACGTCCACCTGGAACCGGAAACACTCGCGGCGGCGTATCGCCGCAAGCTCGATGCCGTCGACCTCGATCCGGCGCAGCGCGACGCGCTGTACCGCGAACTCGAAGCCGGGCTGAGCGGCTACACCTATCTGTCCTGACGCGTCGTTGCGCGCGCGCGCGCGATTGCCGCGCGGACCTGCGCCGGGCCGGTCGCGCCGTAATGGTTGCGCGCGGCGAGCGAGCCTTCGAGCGTGATGCGCGCGTAGACGTCGTCGTCGATCAGTGCCGAGAACTGACGCAGTTCGGCGAGCGACAGCTCGGCGATGTCGCAGCCTTTTTTCTGCGCGTACGCGACTGTGCTGCCGACGGCGTGATGGGCGTCGCGGAACGGCAGGCCCTTGTTGACGAGATAGTCGGCGAGGTCGGTCGCGGTCGAGAACCCCTTCGCGGCGGCGGCGCGGCAGTTGTCGCGCCGCACTTCGATCGCCGGGATCATTTCGGCATAGACCTGCAGGCAGATCGACACGGTGTCGACGGTGTCGAACAGCGGCGGCTTGTCTTCCTGATTGTCGCGGTTGTATGCGAGCGGCTGGCCTTTCATCAGCACCAGCAGCGCGTTGAGATTGCCGATCACGCGGCCGGTCTTGCCGCGCACCAGTTCCGGCACGTCCGGGTTTTTCTTCTGCGGCATGATCGAACTGCCGGTGCAGAAGCGATCCGGCAGATTGACGAACGCGAACATCGGCGTCGCCCACAGGATCAGTTCCTCGCTCCAGCGCGACAGGTGCACGAGGATCAGGCTCGCGGCCGCGCAGAACTCGATCGCGAAGTCGCGATCGGAAACCGTATCGAGCGAATTCCCGGTGACGCCGTCGAAGCCGAGCAGTTCGGCGACGTAATGGCGGTCGATCGGGTAGACCGTGCCGGCGAGCGCCGCGCTGCCGAGCGGCAGCAGGTTCATCCGGCGGCGTGCATCGACGAGCCGCGAACGGTCGCGCAGCATCTGCTCGCGCCACGCCAGCATGTGATGGCCGAACGTCACCGGCTGGGCGATCTGCAGATGCGTGAAGCCCGGCATCACGGTGTCGGCTTCGCGTTCGGCGAGATCGAGCAGACCGCCGGTGACGCGGTCGATCAGCGGCAGCAGTTCGTCGATCACGTCGCGCACGTACAGCCGCAGGTCGGTCGCGACCTGGTCGTTGCGCGAGCGGCCGGTATGCAGGCGCTTGCCGGCGTCGCCGATCGCGTCGGTCAGCCGCGCCTCGATGTTCATGTGCACGTCTTCGAGCTTTTCGCTCCATTCGAAGCGGCCGGCTTCGATGTCGGCGAGGATCGCGTCGAGTCCGGCATCGATCTTCCGCACGTCGTCGGCCGACAGCACGCCGACCTTGCCGAGCATCTTCGCGTGCGCCTGCGAGCCGCGGATGTCCTGGCGATACAGGCGCGCGTCGAAGCTGACCGACTCGGAGAATTTCTCGACGAGCGCCGAGGTCGATTCGGCGAAGCGGCCGCCCCACATTTTCTGCGGCGGTTTCTGATTTCCGGACATGGACGGCGGGTCGTGGCTTGAAGGCCGCCGATTATAGGCGCGTGGCAGCCGTCCGGCGGCTCGCTTGCTGCGAACGACGGCGAGACGGCAAAGTGACGCGGCCGGCGCGTTCCGGTCCGGATATCCAGCTTTCGTGAAGCAGATCGCTCCATCGCCGCGGCACCGTCTCGACCTGATCCCGAACTTCTGCGAAGCGCGGCCGGTAATGTCGCTCGCGTTCATCATGGCGGTCGTCGCCGCGGTGCTGACGCTGTCGAGCGCGGCGGTCGGCAAAGGCGCATTGCAGCGCTGGCTGCTGATCACGATCTACCTGCAATGGATCGGCATCTGCGCGGCGGCGACGCTGTGCTGGGCGCGGCGCTGGCTGCGCTATGCGCGGCCCGGCGTGGTGTTCTTCGTCTGCTGGGGCCTGCTGGTGGTGATCGTCACCGTGATCTCGGATCTGGCGTATCGCTTCAGCGCCTACATGCACTGGGATTTCGCCGGCGGCGGGCAGGGCCGCATCACGTTCATCGTCCGGCACATGCTGGTCGCCGCGCTGGTCGCGCTGCTGGTGCTGCGCTATTTCTGGGTGCGACATCAGTGGACGATGCAGGTCCGCGCCGAAGGCGAGGCGCGCTATCAGGCGCTGAACGCGCGCATCCGTCCGCATTTTTTGTTCAACTCGCTGAACAGTCTCGCGGCGCTGATCCAGGTGCGGCCGGACGAGGCCGAGATGATGGTCGAGGATCTCGCCGACCTGTTCCGCGCCAGTCTCGGCAAGGGACTGCAGGTCGCCAAGCTGCTCGAAGAGATCGGCCTCTGTCATGCCTATCTGCGGATCGAGAAACTGCGGCTCGGCGAACGGCTCGCGGTCGAATGGGACATTCCCGAGGACGTGCTCGAATGGCCGGTGCCGAAGCTGATCCTGCAGCCGGTGATCGAGAACGCCGTCCATCACGGCATCTCGCGGCTCGCGCAGACCGGCGTCGTGCGCATCGCCGCGCGCGAGATTTTCGGCCGGCTGGTGATCGAGGTCAGCAATCCGATGCCGCCGCAGGACGAGCCGGTCGCGCATGGCAATCGCGTCGCGACCGACAACATTGCCCAACGCCTCAAGCTGATTTACGGTGGCGGGGCGCGGCTCGAACTCGGCCGCGACCTGCGCCTCGAGGGCGGCGTGTTCCGCGCGAGGCTGGTGCTGCCGCGGATGGAACTGCCGGAAACGGCGCCGCTTGAATAGGAAACGAGGAGACGGACGATGCGCGTCGTGATCGTGGATGACGAGCCGCTGGCGCGCGAGCGCATGAAGCGTCTCCTGCAGGA
>DASSVA010000181.1:0-10256 GCA_035706385.1 Solimonas sp.
TCTCGGCCACGCCGTGCTGCAGGCGTGGCCGGCGGTCGGCGACGAGGACTTCTACGTGATCCTCGCCGACGATCTGATCGACGGCCGCCTGCAGCCGTGCCTGTCGCAGATGCACCGCGTCTACCAGCAGTACGGCACCAGCGTGCTCGCGACGCAGCGCGTGCCGCAGGAAGAGACCGGCAGCTACGGCATCGTCGACGCGCAGCCGATCGGCCCGGGCCTGTCCGAAATCAAGAAGATGGTCGAAAAGCCGAAGCCGGAGAACGCGCCGAGCAACCTCGCGGTGGTCGGTCGTTACATCCTGACGCCGCGCATCTTCAAGCTGCTCGAGCGCACGCAGCGCGGCGCCGGCGGCGAAATCCAGCTGACCGACGCGATCAGCCTGATGCTCAACGAGCAGACCGTGCTCGCCTACGAATTCGAAGGCGTGCGCCACGACTGTGGTTCGAAGCTCGGCTATCTGCGCGCGAACGTCGAATTCGGCCTCAAGCATCCGGAACTCGCCGACGAGTTCCGCGCGTACCTGAGCGAGCTGACCGCCGGCTGGCAGACACAGGACCGCAAACGCAAAGCCTGAACCGCCCGCCATCGACGACGCTGGGGACGCCGGGATCGCAGGAACCAAACGAACGAGTGCAGCACGACAGACATGGCGACCAGCAAGTACCAGAGCTTCATTGAATCGTCTTCGATCAACGGCGCCAACGCGCCGTACGTCGAGGCTTATTACGAGCAGTTCCTCGAAGACCCGGAATCGGTCGATCCGAGCTGGCGGGCGTATTTCCGCCTGATCCAGGATCAGAGCGCGCCGCGCGAGACGCCGCACAGCGAAGTGATCGCGCGCTTCGAGCGGCTCGCGCGCGAACCGCGCCGCGTGGTCGCCGCCGAAGCCGGCTTCGATGCGCAGGCCGCCGAGAAGCAGGCCGGCGTGCTGCGCCTGATCAACTACTACCGCATGCGCGGTCACCAGGCCGCGAAGCTCGATCCGCTCGGTCTCGCGCCGATCGACAACATCGACGATCTCGATCCGGCGCATCACGGCCTCGGGCCCGAAGACCTCGAAACGGTGTTCAACACCGGCACGCTGGCGGCCGGCGCCGACCGCCTGCCGCTGCGCGAGATCATCAAGATCCTCAAGAGCGTCTACACCGACACGATCGGCGCCGAGTACATGTACCTGACCGAAACCGGCGAGAAGCGCTGGATCCAGCAGCGGCTGGAATCGGTCGCGTTCCAGCCGAAGCTGTCGACCGAGCGCAAGCGCGCGGTGCTGACGCAGCTGGTCGCCGCCGAAGGTCTGGAACGCTATCTGCACAACAAGTACGTCGGCCAGAAGCGCTTCTCGCTCGAAGGCGGCGATTCACTGATTCCGGCGATGGACGAGCTGCTGCGCGGCTGCGCGGCGCGCGACGTCGACGAGATCGTCGTCGGCATGGCGCATCGCGGCCGCCTCAACGTGCTCGTCAACGTGCTCGGCAAATCGCCGAAGGAACTGTTCGCCGAGTTCGAGGGCAAGTACAGCGTCGATGCGCTGTCGCGCCACGGCGACGTCAAATACCACATGGGCTTTTCGACCGACGTCGAGGTCGACGGCAAGCGTCTGCATCTGGTGCTGGCGTTCAATCCTTCGCACCTGGAGATCGTCGATCCGGTCGTCGAGGGTTCGGTCAAGGCGCGCCAGGTGCGTCGCGAGGACGAGGCCGGCCAGAAGATCGTGCCGATCCTGATCCACGGCGACGCCGCGTTCGCCGGCCAGGGCGTGGTGATGGAAACGCTGCAGCTGTCGCACTCGAAGGGCTATTCGACCGGCGGCACGCTGCACATCATCGTCAACAACCAGATCGGCTTCACGACGCCGAATCCGATCGAAGCCGAATCGGGCCGCGAGGCGCGCACTTCGCGCTACTGCACCGATCTCGCGAAGATGCTCGAATCGCCGGTGTTCCACGTCAACGGCGACGATCCGGAAGCGGTGACGTTCGTCACGCGGCTGGCGATGGATTTCCGCAACGAATTCCACAAGGACGTGATCGTCGACATCTGCTGTTACCGCCGCTGGGGCCACAACGAGGCCGACGAGCCGAGCGTCACCAGCCCGGTGATGTACGAGGTCATCAAGAAGCAGCCGACGACGCTGACGCTGTACGCGAAGAAGCTCGAAGAGGAAGGCACGATCGAGAAGGGCACGGCCGACACGCTCGTCAAGGAATACCGCGACGGCCTCGACAAGGGCGAGAACACCGCGCGCATCACGCTCGGCCTGGTCGGCAACAAGCACACCGTCAACTGGGCGAAATACCGCGACGGCAGCTGGGACACGCCGGTCGACACGACCGTCTCGCCGAGCGCGCTGAAGTCGATCAGCGACCAGCTGCTGAAGCTGCCGGACGGTTTCACGCTGCATCCGCGCGTGCAGAAAATCTGGGACGACCGCGCCAGGATGGCGGCCGGCGAGCTGCCGATGGACTGGGGCTTCGCCGAGACGATGGCCTACGGTTCGCTCGCCAAGGAAGGGTTCCACGTGCGCCTGTCCGGCCAGGACGCGCGGCGCGGCACGTTCTTCCATCGCCACGCGACGATCCACGATTACAAGGACGGCACGCGCTACACGCCGCTGCGCCATCTGGTGAAGGACAAATACGGTTTCGTCGTCAACGACACGCTGCTGTCCGAGGAAGGCGTGCTCGGTTTCGAATACGGCTATTCGACGACCGATCCCGATTCGCTGGTGATCTGGGAAGCGCAGTTCGGCGACTTCGCGAACGGCGCGCAGGTGATGTTCGACCAGTTCATCGCCGCCGGCCAGGCGAAGTGGGGCCGCCTCTGCGGCCTGACGGTGTTCCTGCCGCACGGCTACGAAGGTCAGGGACCGGAGCATTCGTCGGCGCGCATCGAGCGCTACCTGCAGCTGTGCGCCGAGAATAACCAGCAGGTCTGCGTGCCGTCGACGCCGGCGCAGATGTTCCACATGCTGCGCCGGCAGATGAAGCGCTCGACGCGCCTGCCGCTGATCGTGCTGACGCCGAAGTCGCTGCTGCGTCATCCGCTGTCGGTGTCGACGCTCGACGATCTGACCAAGGGCGGCTTCCAGCCGGTCATCCCGGAAGTCGAAAAGCTCGACGCGAAGAAAGTCACGCGCATCGTGTTCTGCTCGGGCAAGGTCTATTTCGACCTCGTGCAGGCGCGCCAGAAGGACAAGCTCGAAAACGTCGCGCTGGTGCGCATCGAGCAGCTCTATCCGTTCCCGCGCGAAGGTTACGAGGCGACGCTCGCCCGCTATCCGAACGCCAAGGAAGTGCTGTGGTGCCAGGAGGAACCTGAAAACCAGGGTGCGTGGTACCAGATCAAGCATCGCCTCGCCGCGTATCTGCAGCCGCAGCATGTGATGATGTACTCGACGCGCAAGGGCGCGCCGACCACCGCGGTCGGCTATCTCAAGGTGCATCAGAAGGAACAGGCCGAAGTCGTGCACGAAGCGCTGAGCGGCGGCAAGCGGATGTAGCAGGCGGCTTTCGCGCGACCGCGCGGGCCGCTCCCGAATCGACAAGACAGCAAGACAGAAAACGAAACAAGGAATCCCCGAAGATGGCCATCGAAATCAAAGTCCCCAACCTGCCGGAGTCGGTGACGTCGGCGACCGTCGCCACCTGGCACGTCAAGGCGGGTGACGCGGTGTCGCGCGAGCAGAACCTGATGGACCTGGAGACCGACAAGGTCATGCTCGAAGTGCCGGCGACCGCCGATGGCGTGCTCAAGGAAATCCGCGTCGAAGCCGGCGCGACCGTGCAGGCCGGCGACATCCTCGGCATTCTCGAAGAGGGCGCCGCGTCGGCGGCGAAGGACGCGCCGAAGTCCGAGCCGGCGAAGAACGAAGCGACGGCACCGAAGACCGCGAGCACCGCGCCGCAGATGTCGTCGGAGGACGGCCAGAGTCCGGCGGTGCGCAAGCTGCTGTCGGAACTCGGCCTGTCGGCGAGCCAGATCAGCGGCAGCGGCAAGGGCGGGCGGCTGACGGTCGAAGACGTCAAGGCGTTCGCCGACCGGCCGAAATCCGCGCCGGCGAAAGCCGAGGCGCCGAAAGCCGTGAGCGCTCCGGCCGCGCCGCGCGCACTCGGCGCGCGCGAAGAACAGCGCGTGCCGATGACGCGCATCCGCGCGCGGATCGCCGAGCGCCTGCTCGAAGCCAAGAACACGACGGCGATGCTGACGACCTTCAACGAGGTCGATCTCAAGGCCGTCATGGAACTGCGCGCCAAATACAAGACCGAGTTCGAGAAGGCGCATGGCGTCAAGCTCGGCTTCATGAGCTTCTTCGTGCGCGCCGCGGTCGAGGCGCTGAAGAAGTTCCCGGCCGTCAACGCGTCGATCGACGGCAACGACATCATCTATCACGGCTATTACGACATCGGCATCGCCGTGTCGTCGGACCGCGGCCTCGTCGTGCCGATCCTGCGCGATGCCGATCAGCGCTCGCTCGCCGACATCGAGAAGGCGATCGTCGATTTCGGCACGCGCGCCAAGTCGAACAAGCTGACGATGGACGATCTGACCGGCGGCACGTTCTCGATCACCAACGGCGGCATCTTCGGCTCGATGATGTCGACGCCGATCCTCAATCCGCCGCAGTCGGCGATCCTCGGCATGCACGGCATCACCGAGCGCCCGGTCGTCGTCGACGGCCAGATCGTGATCCGGCCGATGATGTATCTGGCGATGTCGTACGACCATCGCATCATCGACGGCAAGGAAGCCGTGCTCGCGCTGCGCACGATCAAGGAATGCCTGGAGGATCCGGCGAAGCTGCTGCTGCAGCTTTAAGCGGTTGGTTGTCATGACATCGGGCCCGCATCGCGGGCCCGATCCGTTTTCGCGGTCGCTGCTGCATACTCCGCTCCATGCCGCAGCCGCTCCCGCACGAACAGCCCCTGCCGTTCATCACCCTGCCGAACTGGGTGAAGGCCGCGGCGCTGTGCGGCTTCAACATCCAGCCGGTGTTCGACGAACTCGGCATCGAGACCGACCTGCTGCATCTCGAAGACGCGACGATCAGCCGGCCGCTGCTCGAACAGGTGATGACGGCCTGCGTCGAACGCACGCGCGAGCAGCATTTTCCGTTCGTGCTCGGCGAGACGTTCGCGTTCGACTATCTGCCGGACATCGGCACGTTTCTCGCGACCAGCCCGACGCTGCGCGACGCGGCGCGCGTGTTCGACTGGGTGCGCGCGCTGATCAATCCGCTGATCGACGTGCAGCTCGAAGAGGACGGCGACGACGCGCGCCTGATCCTGCGCGGCGCCGCCGAAGCGCACAGCAGCGGGATGGTGGCGATCTACTTCATCGAATCGATCTTCGCGGCGATCGTGAAATTCGGACGCATGCTCAGCGGCGACGTCGAACGTTTCAGCCGCATGCGCTTCCGCTATCCGGCGCCGTCGTATGCCGACGCGTACGAGCGTTATTTCCGCATTCCGGTCGCGTTCGCGCAGCCGCTCAACGCGATCGATCTGCCGCGCCGGCAGCTCGACGCGCCGCTTGGCGGCGGCATCCCGGCGCTGCACGGCCAGGCCGAAGTGCGCGTCGAGCAGCGGTTGGCGCGCCTGAGCCGCCGCAGCGGTCTGATCGCCGCGGTCGAAGCGCAGTTCGAGCAGCATCCGCAGCTGCTGGGTCTGGGCATCGAGCAGATGGCGCGGCGCCTCGGCCTGCACGCGCGCACGCTGCAGCGCCGTCTGCGCGACGAGGGCGAGGCTTACGGGGATCTGCAGGCGCGCGTCCGTTATCGTTTCGCGCTGCGCGATCTCGACGATCCGCGGCTCGATCTGGAGACGATCAGCGAACGGCTCGGTTTTTCCGACCGTCGCAGCTTCACGCGCGCGTTCACGCGCTGGGCCGGTGTCACGCCGAGCCGTTACCGCAGCGGCGCCGGCGGCGGCTGAGCAGCCGCCTCAGGTATCGGTCGCGTCCGGCGCGAGCTCGATCTTCTCCGGCTCGCCGAGGAATTTCGGCTCGGTGTTGAGCAGGAAGATGTCGAGGATCGCCTTCACGCGCGCGAGGATTTCGCGCGGCGGGTTGCGCGAGCCGTAACCGCCGTCGGCGGTCGCGCGCGCGATGTAGACGACGACCTTGAGACCGAGCTTGCGGCCGAGAAACACCGCGCGGTAGCTGTGGTAACGCTGCGTGACGACGGTGAACTGCTGCAATCCGAACACGGCCTGCGCGCGGACGATCGAATCGAGCGTGCGAAAACCGGCGAAGTCCATCGTGATCGCGCTGTCCGGAACATTGAGCTTGACCAGTTCGCGGCGCATCGCGCGCGGCTCGTTGTAGGTCTGGTCGGGATTCGCGCCGCTGACGATGATGTGCTTGATCTTGCCGTTCTTGTAAAGCTCCGCGGCCGCTTCGATGCGGCCGCGGAATTCCGGACTCGGCTTGCCGTTTTCCAGATATTTGCTGGTGCCGAGCACGACGCCGACGTCGTTGTCGGGCATCAGCGCCCAATCCTTGTAGATGTACGCGTCGGTGCTGTTGATGACCCAGCGGTTGCCGAGCAGGATGATCAGCGCAAACGCGAAAAAGCCGGTGATCAGCCAGCGCTGCAGGAAACGACGCGTCCAGGGCTTCAAGCGAGCAGACTCCAGAACATGTAGATGAACAGGCCGACCTGCACGAACCAGAACGTCGCGCGGCCGAGCACCAGCAATGCGCTGACGCCGAGCAGATGGATCAGGCTCTGCGCGACGCGCGCGTAGAACACCCAGCATGCCACGGCTTCGACCGCCGCGGTCTTGCCGAGCGCGGTCGCGGCCAGGACGATGACCGCGAACAGCGGCAGGTTTTCGAGCGCGTTGATATGCGCGTGTTCGGCGCGTTTGACCAGCCCCGGCACCGGAATCGCGGTATCGCGTCCCCAGCTGTTGGCCGGCTTGCCGCGCAGCATCTCGACGCCGCGCCACAGCACGACGAAGATCACCAGTGCCAGCGTCCATGCCGCGAAACCGATCAAGGCCGTCATTGCGCTCATGCCACGTCTCCCCTCGTTGGTGTGTATGTCGATTCTAGCGGCCGGCGACGCGATTCGTGCACCGCGGCGTCGATCGTTCTCAGCCGCCGACCGTGCGCGGCGCCCGCGACAGGCCGGCGAACACGGCGTCGATGCCGGCCTGGATCGGCGGCACGAGATAGCGGTTGCTGATTTTCTCGATCGCGTAGAAGACGAAGAACATCGTCACCAGGAACAGCGTGCCGAACACGAAGATGTGATGGCGGTCCGAAACGTACGCGAGCCACGGCCGGATCAGCGGCATGTGGAACAGGAACATCGAATAGCTGTAGATGCCGACGAATGCGACGGCTTTCACCGGTGCGCCGAACAGCCGCGGCCGGCGCATCAGCATGCCGTGGAATTTCGCGCCGGCCAGTACGGCGAAGATGCCGAGGCCGAAGACATGGAACGGATGAATCCATTCGTCGAGAAAGCCGAGACGCTCGACGCCGAGCGCCCGGAAGCCGAGCATGCTGACGACGCCGATGATCAGCGCCGCGAAGCCGATGCTGTAGCCGTGCCGCTCGAACACATCGGCTTTGCCGTGCGCCGTGCACTGCTGTGAATGGACGGCGAGGAAGATGCCGAACGCGAAATCGCCGAGGCGCGCCAGCGGAAAACCGCCCATCGCCAGCGCCGGATGCCAGGCGTACAGCGGCGTCGCCTTGATCAGCACCGTCGACAGATAACCGATCGCGATGCTGGCGCCGAGCGTCGCCCACGGCCGCACCAGGGTCGCGCGGTACAGCGCCGGAAACAGCATGTACAGGAACATCAGCGTGCCGAAGAACCACAGCGCCGAGTTGTAGTTGAACATCGCGTCCGGATGGAAGATGTGCAGGAAGCTCGCTTTCAGGCCGAACGAAACGACGATCTTCAGGATCTTCAGCCCGCTGTCGTGGTACTCGGCGAGCGCCGCCAGCATCAGCACGAACAGCGCGATCCAGTACAGCGGCGCGAGCTTGCGCACACGGCCGTGCATGAACGCCAGCCACGGCGGCGGCATCTTGTTGCGCGCCAGCAGCGAGTACGACAGGCCCCACGAGCTGAGGATGAAGAACATCGTCACCGCGACCTGCGCGAAGTAGCGCAGCAGGACCGACCACCAGCTGTATTGCGCCGCTTCGGTGACGATCTTGTGCAGGACCTGCGGATCCCAGATCCACATGATGTTGTCGATCAGACCGTATTCGAGTCGCACGTAATGCACGTAGACCAGCGAGATCATCGCCAGACCTTTGAGGAAATCCGAAGAAGCGCTCAGCGACTTGTTCAACACGATGTCATCCCCCTTTAATTATTTTCCCCGGCCCGCGGCGGCGGTCTAGTGCGTCAGCCGTTTCATCGCCTGTTCGAGCCCCGACAGCGTCATCGGAAACATGCGGCCGGCACCGAGCAGCTCGTTGGTGACCTGGATCGACGGCGTGTATTCCCAGCGTTCCTGGCTTTCCGGATTGAGCCAGACCAGATGCGGAAACTGCTCCTGCAGGCGCTTGAACCAGACCGCGCCGGCTTCCTCGTTCCAGTGCTCGACGCTGCCGCCGGGATGGACGATCTCGTACGGGCTCATCGTCGCGTCGCCGACGAACAGCACCTTGTAGTCCGGCGTGTATTTGTGCAGCACGTCGAACACCGGGATGCGCTCGCCGTGGCGGCGCGCATTGTCCTTCCACACCGTCTCGTAGATGAAGTTGTGGAAGTAGAAATATTCGAGGTGCTTGAACTCGGTCTTGGCGGCGCTGAACAGCTCCTCGCAGACTTTCACATACGGATCCATCGAGCCGCCGACGTCGAGGAACAGCAGCACCTTCACCGCGTTGCGGCGCTCCGGCACCATCTTCAGATCGAGGTAGCCGGCGTTGCGCGCGGTCGAGCTGATCGTGTCGTCGATGTCGAGCACGTCGGGCGCACCCTCGCGCGCGAAGCGGCGCAGCCGGCGCAGCGCGATCTTGATGTTGCGCGTGCCGAGCTCGATGGTGTCGTCGAGATTGCGAAACTCGCGCTTCTCCCAGACTTTCACCGCTTTCTTCTGGCCGCCCGATCCGCCGATGCGCACGCCTTCCGGGTTGTAGCCGCCGTGGCCGAACGGGCTGGTGCCGCCGGTGCCGATCCACTTGTTGCCGCCTTCGTGCCGCTCCTTCTGTTCTTCGAGCCGCTGCTTCAGGGTTTCCATCAGCTTGTCGAGGCCGCCGAGCGCCTGGATCTTTTCCATCTCCTCGGGCGTCAGATGCTTCTGCGCCTGCAGGCGCAGCCAGTCTTCGGGAATCGAGCCGAACAGTTCGCCGGTGATCGCCTCGACGCCCTTGAAATACGCGGCGAACGCGCGATCGAAGCGGTCGTACTGCGATTCGTCCTTGACCATCGCCGCGCGCGACAGGTGATAGAAATCGTCGAGCGAGAAGATCGCGACGTGTTTCGACAGCGCTTCGAGCAGCATCAGGAATTCGCTGAGGCTGGCCTTGACGCCGGCGGCGCGGACGGTGAAGAAGAAAGTGAAGAGCACAGGACAGGGGCGGGCAAGGTTTGTGGCATTGTAGCGCTGCCTTCCGATCACCTCTCCCTGCCTCATGGCGACGATCCAGCAACAGGTCCGCATTGCCGAACAGCACCTCGCCGCCGTCGATCCGGTGATGGCCGGGGTGATCGCGCGGCACGGCCCCTGCGGTCTGGCCGGCAAGCGCCGCGATCCGTTCCATACGCTGTGCTCGTCGATCATCAGCCAGCAGTTGTCCAGCAAGGCGGCCGACACGATCCAGACGCGCGTGATGGCCGGCATCGGTGCGCTCAAGCGGATCGAACCGGCGCAGCTCGCGCTGGCGACGCACGAACAGCTGCGCAGCTACGGGCTGTCGACCGCGAAGGCGAAATGGCTCAAGCATCTCGGCGTTGCCGCTGCGGCCGGCACGCTTGATTTCGCCGCGCTGCGAAAGCTCGACGACGAAACGGCGATCGAGGTGCTCGACGCGCTGCCCGGCATCGGCCGCTGGACCGCCGAGATGTTCCTGATGTTCGCGCTGCTGCGCCTCGACCTGTTCGCGATGGACGACGTCGGTCTGCGCCGCGGCGTCAACATGCTCTACAACAACGGCAAGCCGCTATCCGACGCGCGCACGCTGAAGATCACGAAGAAATGGGCGCCGTACCGCACGGTCGCGAGCTGGTATCTGTGGCGGGTGGCGGATCCGGTCAACGAGATTTGGGTGTAGCGCAGATGCCC
>DASSVA010000182.1:0-3927 GCA_035706385.1 Solimonas sp.
GCCGCGCACCATCACATCGTCGACGCGCTGCGGGTGCTGACGCCGGATATCCCGGTGCTCAGCGAAGAGGACGCCGATGTTCCGTTCGCGACGCGCCGGCAGTGGGCGCGCTACTGGCTGGTCGATCCGCTCGACGGCACCAAGGAATTCGTCAGGCGCAACGGCGAATTCACCGTCAACATCGCGTTGATCGAGCGCGGCGTCGCGCGGCTTGGCGTCGTCCATGCGCCGGTACTGGCGCGCACCTGGGCCGCCGCCGACGGTCACGGCGCGCAACGCTGGCAGGACGGCCGGCGCACGGCGATCCGCACGCGCAGCGTACCGGCGACACCGGTCTGGCTGGTCAGCAAATCGCATCGCAACGCGGCGCTCGAAGCGCTGCTGGCGCGCGCGCCGGCGCACGATGCGCGCAGCCGCGGCTCGTCGCTGAAGTTCTGCGAGATCGCCGAAGGCGCGGCCGATCTGCATCCGCGCACCGGTCCGACCTCGGAATGGGACACCGCCGCCGGCCAGTGCATCGTCGAGCAGGCCGGCGGCGTCGTGCTGCGCACCGCCGACCTGCAGCCGCTGCGCTACAACGAGAAGGAATCGCTGCTCAATCCCGATTTTCTCGTCATCGGCGACCCGGCTTACGGGTGGCCGAGCAAACTCGGCTTCAATCCGCGATGACGTTTTCACTCGCGAAGCTGCACGCGGCACTTGGCATAGACGCCGCGCTGCTGCGCAAGCGCCGCTTGCCGCGCCATCGCGAGGCGCGGCGCCTGCAACCGGTCGGCATCGGCAGCGACGGCCGCGACAAGTTCTTGATCGCCGACGCCGCACGCGCCTGGCAGGCGATGCGCGACGCGGCGGCGGCGGACGGCATCGAGCTGCTGCTGATCTCGGCGTTTCGCAGCGTCGAATTCCAGGCGGCGCTGATCCGCAACAAGCTCGCGCGCGGCATGACGATCGCCGCGATCCTGCAGGTCAACGCGCCGCCCGGCTACAGCGAGCATCACAGCGGCCGTGCGGTCGACATCGGCGTGCGCGACACGGCACCGCTCGACGAAGCGTTCGATACGACGCCGGCATTCGCATGGCTCAGCGCGCATGCGCGGGATTTCGGTTTCGTGCTGTCGTACCCGCGCGGCAATGCGCAAGGGTATTGGTATGAGCCCTGGCATTGGTGCTGGCAGCGGCGCGTGGGATAGCCATCCCTGGCGCGGCTTCTATTCTCGATCTCGCCCCCGCCCCGCCATCCGTGGCGGAGCGTTCGCCAGCACCGGGCATGACATTGAGTCATGCCCGAGGCGTGCTGGCTCACCCCTGGCACTGGTGCTGGCGGCGCGTCGCTCGAAGCGACGCTTGAGCCGCGCCGACGGTTTCTCGACGAGGTAATAACCGAGCGCGCCGCAGGCGATCGCGGCGAACAGGTTGAACGGCCAGCTGCTCCACAGCCACGGATGTGGGTACGCATCGGTCGGCCCGAGGAACAGTTGCTGCCAGAGATAGAGGCTGTACGAGATGCGGCCGAGCCAGCGCAGCGGCGCGAGCGCCAGCACCTTGCGCAGCCGGCCGTCGGGCAGCGCGATCTCGGCGACGATCAGCAGGGCGGTGACCGGCACCAGCACCGCGTACAGCGGCAGCCAGCGCAGATCCTGCAGATCGCGGCCGCGCAGCCATGCGACCGCGAGCGCGACGATCGCCAGTGCGGCCAGCACGGTCCCGCGCGCCGGCAGCGTGCGATAACGCCGCAGCCAGCGCGGTTCGCGCGGCGCATGCAGCGCGATCGCCAGCAGGCAGCCGGCGGCCAGATGCGGCACGTACGGCACGATGTTCTGCAGACCCTTGGCGCAGGCGACGGTCAGCGGCGTCGCCAGCACGCTGCCGAGCACGATCAGCGCGAGCGCGATCATCGTCCGGCGCCGGTCGAGCGCGAGCGCGAATACCAGCGGCCAGATCAGGTAGAACTGTTCTTCGAGCGACAGGCTCCAGATGTGGCCGAAGAACCAGTCGCCGGGCAGCAGCGGCGTGTCCTTGGTCAGCGTGACGGCGCCGATGAACGACGGCCAGTGCCACTGCAGGACGCCGCTCGCTGCGGCGACTGCGATCGCCAGCGCCGCGGCACAGAACGGCGGCACGATGCGCAGCGCGCGCCGCATCCAGAATTTGCGCAGATCGACGCGGCCGTCGCGCGCATGCTCGCGCAGCAGCAGATGCGTGATGATGAAACCGCTGATCGTGAAAAAGATCTCGACGCCGACGATGCCCATTTCGCCAAGCACATGCAGGAATGCGGGCGCACCGGCGGTATGCGCACCGTGGCCGACGAGCACGAACAGGATCGACACGGCGCGCAGGCCGTCGAGACCGTCGATGCGCGGGTTCGCATCTGCGAAACGGGAAGGCGGCGACGAAGCGTCCGCCGCGACGACATGCGGAGCATTCATGCCAGAACAGACCGGTGATGCACGGACAAGATTCGTGCACGGCCAGTAAGCCGCAGCGGCGATGAATTGCCGCTGAAACGTCAGAGCGTGATGCGAGTGAAATCGTGCGCTTGCCGATGCGCGTCGCTCGCGACCGCCTTGTCGTCGCGCAGCAGCTGGCAGGTCTGCATGCCGGCTTGGCGCGCCGCGTCGAGTTCGGCACCGATGTCGGACAGGAACAGCACGGCATCGCCGGGCAGGCCGATCTCGCCGAGGATCGCGCGGTACGACGCGGCTTCGCGCTTGCCGCCGATGTGCGTGTCGAAATAGCCGGAGAACAGCGGCGTCAGGTCGCCGTACGCGGTGTGCCCGAAGATCAGCTTCTGCGCGGCGACCGAACCGGACGAATAAACGTAGAGCCGGCAGCCCTGCGCATGCCAGCGGCGCAGCGCGTCCGGCGTGTCGGCGTAGACGTGCCCTTGCAGTTCACCGCGCCGGTAGCCGATCTCCCAGATCAGGCCCTGCAATGTCTTCAGCGGCGTCAGCTTGCGGTCTTCGGCGATCCATTGTTCGAGCACGTCGGCCGCCTCGTCGATCGACAGGTCACGGCCGACGATCGCTTCGACATCGTCGAGCGCCTGCTGCACGGCATCGTCGCCGGCCTGTTCGCGCAGGAAGCGGCGCAGGTGCCGCTTCGCGTACGGAAACAGCGTGTCGTGAACGAAGTCGATCGACGAAGTGGTGCCTTCGATGTCGGTGACGATGGCCTTGATCATGCAGACGTGCCTGCCTCGGAGAATTCAGACGGGAACTCCCTCTCCCCTCGACGAGGGGAGAGGAAATCATTCATCACGCCGCCTTCTCGAACTTCGGAAACCGCTCGGCGATCGTGTCGCCGGTGAAATGGCCGACCCAGCCTTCGGGAATGCGGAAGAAGCGGATCGCCTTGAAATCCGGCCGCGGGCCCATGTCGAACCAGTGCGTGACGTTCGCCGGCAGGTTGATCAGATCGCCTTTCGTGCAGACGGTCAGATAGACCTTGCCGCCGGCGCGGATGTAGAACGCGCCGGCGCCGTCGACGAAGAAGCGCGTTTCGAAGTCGTCGTGCGTGTGCTCGGACAGGAATTTGCCGCGCGCCGCTTCGGCCTGCGGATGGTCCGGGTGCATGCTGACGACATCGACGCTGACGAAACCGTATTTCGCGTTCAGGCGCTCGATCGACTCGCGGTACGCGGCGATCACTTCGTCCTGTCCGGCGGTCGCCGACAGCGGCTGGTTCGCTTCCCAGCGCTCGAACTCGACGCCGATCTGCGCGAGCTGCTCGCGGATCGCCGCGAATTCGGTATAGACGCCGAGCGGCTGCCCGGGCTGCTGGTCGGCGTAGACGGTCAATGTGGTCATGTTCTCAGTTCCTCGTCTCACGCGTGCAGTTCGCACGCGAACATGAATTCCAGCGCTTCGACGCGCCAGCGCGCCTGCGCGACGTCGGCGCCCCAGGCATACAGGCCGTGGCCGGCGA
>DASSVA010000183.1:0-5633 GCA_035706385.1 Solimonas sp.
TCGGCCGGCGGCTATTGCCTGATCGACGACTACGCGCTCGAAGGTTGCAAGAAAGCGGTCGAGGACTACCGACGGGCGCACGGCATCGAATCGCCGATCGAAACGGTGGACTGGACCGGAGCCTACTGGCGCAAATAGCGGCCATGAATGCCGCCCAGTCAGCTGCGAGGAGCCCGGCGGCGGCGCTGACGCGTCGCGGCCTGCTCGCGCGCAACGTCGTCTGGAACCTCGCCGGTGTGATCCTGCCGCTGCTCGCGGCGCTGGTCGCGGTGCCGGTACTGACCGCGACGCTCGGCGACGCGCGTTTCGGCCTGCTGTCGCTGTCGTGGATCTTCATCGGCTATTTCACGATCTTCGACTTCGGCCTCGGTCTGGCGCTGACCAAGCTGGTCAGTGCGCGCATCGCCGAAGCGCGGCAGGCGAGCCTGCCGGCGCTGATCGGCACGGCGTTCATCTTTGCCGGCGGCCTGGCGATCGCCTCGGGCTGTGCGGTCTGGCAGCTCGCGCCGTGGCTGATCGGCAGCGTGATGAAAATTCCCGCGGACCTGCACCGCGAGGCGCTCGGCGTGCTGCGCGTGCTCGCCGTGAGCATTCCGTTCGTGATCCTCGGCACCGTCGTGCGCGGCGTGCTCGAAGCCTTGCAGCGCTTCGACATCGTCAACATCGTGCGCGTCGCGAGCGGCCTCTATCTGTTCCTCGGACCGCTGCTGTTCCTGCCGTACACGCACGACATGGCGGTGCTGATCGGCGCACTGGCGGCCGGCAAGATCGCATCGACGCTGGTGTTCGCGGCGGTCTGCTGGCAGCAGTTGCCGGACGTACGCCGCCAGTTGCGCTGGGAGACGCCGGAATTGCAGCAGCTGTTCCGTTTCGGCGGCTGGATCACGCTCGGCAACATCCTCGGCCCGCTGCTCAGCTACACCGACCACTTCATGATCGGCGCGCTGGTATCGCTGCAGCTGGTCGGCTATTACGTCGTGCCGTACCAGATGGTGACCAAGCTCTGGCCGGTGATCGCGGCGGTGGTCGCCGTGCTGTTTCCGGCGCTGAGCATCCAGCTGCTGCACGACCGCAGCCGCGCGCGCACGCTGTTCCTCGTCGGCATGAAAGCCGTCGTCGTCCTCATCGCGCCGGCGGCGCTGCTGCTGACCGCGTTCGCCGGCGATCTGCTCGGCCTGTGGCTCGGCGCCGGTCACGCGCGCATCGGCGGTCCGCTGCTGCAGATCTTCTCGATCGGCGTGCTCGTCAACAGTTTCAGCTTCGTCACGCTGGCATTGGTGCAGGCGGCCGGCCGGCCCGACTGGGTGCCGAAGCTGTTCATGGTCGAGATGCCGCTGTATCTCGCCGGCCTGTATCTCGCGATCAGCGGCGGCGGTCTGCAGGGCGCCGCGCTGATCTGGCTCGCCAAGATCGTCGTCGATTTCCTGTTCCTGTTGTGGGCGAGCGCACGGGTGTTGCCGGAGGCCGCCGCCGATTTGCGCCGCGCGACGCCGGGCTTCGCGCTGCTGTTCGTCAGCTTCCTGCCATTCCTGTTGCCGCTCGGCTTGTTGCCGCGCGCGGCGCTGGCGGCCGTCTGGTTGCTCGCGTGGGTCTTGCTGGTCTGGCTGCGCGTGCTCGGCCGCGAGGAGCGCCTGCAGTTGCGCCGCCGGCTGCGCGCCGCGCCGGCGGCCGGCTGATCGCACAGCGCAAGCCTTCGCCTACCGGTATCGAACATGCTGTTCAATTCCTACCCGTTCCTCTGCTTCTTCCTGCCGATCACGCTGGTCGTGTTCTTCGTGCTCGGCCGGCGCTGGGGTTCGGCGATCGCGCTCGGCTGGGTCGTCGTCGCGTCGCTGTTCTTCTACGCGTGGTGGAACCCGTGGCAGGTCTGGGTGCTCGCGGTCTCGCTGTTCGGCAACTTCTATTTGGGCAAGCGTGTCACGCAGGGCGAACAGCGCAAGCGCTGGCTGGCCATCGGCGTCACGCTGAACATCGCGGTACTACTGTTCTTCAAGTATTCGAATCCCACGTACCACACGCTCGACCACTGGCTCGATCTCGGCTGGAACTGGCGACACGTCATCATGCCGCTGGGCCTGTCGTTCTATACGTTCCAGCAGATGGCGTATCTGATCGATTCGTACCGCGCCGGTGAAAGCGAACCGAGCTTCCTGCGCTTCACGCTGTTCGTGACGTTCTTCCCGCACGTGATCATCGGCCCGATCGTGCACCACCGCGAAATGCTGCCGCAGTTCGCCGACCCGAAGACCTTCATTCCGCAGCTCAGCAATTTCAATCTCGGCCTGCCGCTGTTTTTCCTCGGTCTGTTCAAGAAAGTCGCGATCGCCGATCCGATCGGCCATCTGATCGACCCGACGTTCACCGCCGCCGCGGCCGGGCATCATCTGACCCTGTTCGAGGCCTGGGCGGCAGCGCTCGGTTACACCTTCCAGCTGTATTTCGACTTTTCCGGCTACGCGGACATGTCGATCGGCATCGCGCGGCTGTTCGGCGTGCAGTTGCCGCAGAACTTCGATTCGCCGTACAAGTCGCGCAGCATGTCGGAACTGTGGCGGCGCTGGCATATCACGCTGATGCGCTTCATGCGCGAGTACTTCTACATTCCGCTCGGCGGCAACCGCAAAGGGCCGACGCGGCAGAAGATCAATCTGTTCCTGACGATGATCATGTGCGGTCTCTGGCACGGCGACGGCGCCGGCTGGACGTTCTTCGTGTTCGGCGCGCTGCACGGCGTCGCGCTGATCATCAACATGACCTGGACGCGCTGGCGCGAGACCCACGACGTGCAGCTCGGCAGCTGGTGGAACGTCTACGCCGCCTGGCTGCTGACGTTCATGACCTGGTGTCTCGGCCTGGTGCTGTTCCGCGCCGCGACCGTCGGTACCGCGGCCGACATCTGGAAAGGCATGGCCGGGTTTTACGGCGCCAGACTGCCCGACCAGGTGCTCGCATTCGTGCCGGCGCTGTCGCAGTGGATCGAGCCGGTGCGCACGCTGCCGTATCTCGCCGGCGGTACCGTGCTCGGCCTGATCGAACTGATGACGCTGCTGGTGATCTCGGCGGTCCTGTCACTGCTGTGCCAGAACCTTCAGCATGTCTCGCAGGAACGCCGCGTCGCGCTGCTGATCGTGACGTTCGCGTTCGCGATCCAGGGCGCGCTGTTCGCCGGCGTGCCGGCGCAGTTCCTCTACTTCCAGTTCTAGCGCCATGGGACCGAAACTGCCACTCGATTCGAAACGCACGCTGCTGGCGATCGTCGGCGCGATCTGCCTGTCGGTCCTGCTGTACGCGCTGACCTTCGGCTGGCTGCTGCACAAGCCGCTGTCGATCGGCACGATCCGCGATTACTTCGTGCTGAAGACGGCGCGCGCCGCGCAACTGCCGTCACCGAAGCTGGTGTTCTTCGGCGGCAGCAACGTGCGTTACGGCCTGCGCTGCGAGCTCGCCGAACGCGAACTCGGCGTGCCGTGCGTCAACGCCGGCTTTCTCGCCGACGTCGGCATCGATCTGATGGTGCAGACGTTCAAGCCGCTGCTGCATCGCGGCGACGTCGTCTACATTCCGCTCGCGTACGAGCAGTATTTCTGGAGCCGCGACTTCGTCGATACGCAGCGCGATGCGGCCTATCTGTTCAGCTACAACCGCGCGATGCTGATGAAGATGCCGCTCGACCGCCAGCTGCATGCGATGTTTCATTACAACATTCCGTATCTGGCTTCCGCGCTTGCCGAAACCGTGCTCGCGGAAGCCGGCAAGAGCCGCAAGGCCGGTGCCGACCGCGACTTCGGCGCGAAGAACCTCAACGCCTGGGGCGACGAAACCGGCCACACCGCGAAACAGGCGCAGGACTATGCCGAGGTGCTGAAGCGGCTGCCGGCCAAGGCGCCGGACGCCGAGCGCTTCTATCCCGAACGTTATTACTACACGCAGCAGCTCGAAGCGTTTCTCGACTGGGCGCACGAGCATGGCGTGATCGTCGTCGGCGGCCTGCCGCAGACCGTCGACGAGTTCAAGATTCCGGACGAAGTGATCGCCCGCATCCGCGCGGTTTACGAAAGCCACGGACAATACTTCGTCGATCTGCCGAACCATTCGCAGTATCCGCGCCACTGCTTCTTCGATCTGCTCTATCACCTCAACGAGGAATGCCAGTGGATCCATACGCGCAATCTGGATCCGGCACTGGCGCCGTTCTTCGCGAAGCCGCCGCCGCCGACACGATCCGCGTCCTGAGGCAATGGTCAGCCGCGCCGCGTTCAACCGGAACCTGCACGGCCTGCGCGGCTACGCGGCGCTCGGCGTGTTCTTCAGCCACTGCTATACGATTCCGCGCGACTACGGCTTCTGGCCCGAACACCTCAGCGTCCGTTTCGGCGAGTTCCTGCATCTCGGCCGTTACGGCGTCGAAATCTTTTTCCTGATCAGCGGCTATCTGATCACCGAGAGTCTGCGCCGCAAAGCCGATATCCGCGTCTTCCTGATCGAACGCAGCATTCGCCTGCACCCGGCGTACATCGGCGTCCTGATTCCGCTGTTCGCGATCAAGTGGCTGTCCGGCAGCCCGTTCCTTGGCACCCGCGAATTGTCCGCCGTGCCTTTGCATTTCATCTCGAACGCGCTGTTCCTGCCCGGCGTGTTGCCGCTGCCGCTCGCGCTCGGCGCCGGCTGGACGCTGAGCTTCGAAGCGGCGTTCTACCTGACGGCAGTCGCCGCATTCTGGCTCGCGCGCCGCTACGCCACCGTGATCGTCGCGTCGGTGTGCGTGATGATCGGCGCGGTGCTGGCGGCGCGCTATCCGGGCGTCGTGTTCTTTTTCGTCGGTGCCGGTGTCTATCTCTATCGCGACGCACTGCGCGCGTGGCCGGCCCTGTTCCGCTGGCCGCTGGCGGCGCTGGTCATCTGGATGCTGCAGTGGCCGGTCGTTCTCGTCGGCTACGCCGCCTCGCATCGTCTCACCACGCCCGGCATGCTGCTGTTCGCCGGCTCGACGTTCGCGTCACTGCTGTTTTTCGTGCCGACCGTCGACGGCGTCGGCGTGCTGGCGCGGCTGTTGCGCACGCGCGTCTTCCAGTATTTCGGCGACATCAGCTACAGCTTCTACCTGTGGCATTCGCCGGTGATGATCGTCGTCGACCGCAGTTTGCAGCACTTGTTGCCGTCGACGCTGTCCGACGGCGCGCGCATCGCCGTGCTCGCGCTGGCGTCGTTGCCGGTCGCGATCGTCGCCGCGCATCTGAGCTGGCGCATCTGCGAAAAAGGCATCGGCAACGCGCTGCGCCGGCGCCTGCTGCCGCGTCTGCATCCGGTCGTCTAAGGCCTGATCGTCACGGTGCCGCAACCGGTGCCGGCACGGCTGCCGGCAGTGCGTCACGCGGCCAGATCACCGCATGCGGCACATGATCGGGCGAAAGATGATGGCGACGCTCGCCCGACACGAACGCCGGCGCGTGATCGCCGACGATCACCAGACCCGTGTCGCGGCGCGACGCCATCATGTCGGCGAGCGCCTGCATGACCAGCCGGTGCAGCTTGACGAGGCGGCACTGCTGCTCGTCGTCGCGCATGACCGCGCTGGCATTGCAGTCCGCCGCCGCGCGCGGATCGCTGGTCGCGAAAATCGGCAGGTGGGCATT